>JBLNHD010000213.1:0-14216 GCA_050268825.1 Gemmatimonadota bacterium | reverse complement strand
GGTGCGCCGCGTCCGGCGCGAGGGAGAGAACGTCCTGATCCGCGCGACCGGGCCGCGCGGACCGCGTCAGGCGCGGGGCAGCGGCTTGTAGCGCAGCCGGTGCGGCTGGTCCGCGTCCTCGCCCTTGCGGCGACGCAGATCCTGGACGTATTCCTGGTAGTTGCCCTCGAACCAGACGACCTCGCTGTCGCCCTCGAAGGCGAGGATGTGCGTCGCGATGCGGTCGAGGAACCAGCGGTCGTGGCTGATCACCACGGCGCATCCGGCGAAGCCGAGGAGCGCTTCTTCGAGCGCGCGGAGCGTGTCGACATCGAGATCGTTCGTCGGCTCGTCGAGCAGCAGAAGGTTCCCGCCGCTCTTGAGGAGCTTGGCGAGATGCAGCCGGTTGCGCTCGCCGCCCGAGAGGTCCTTGACCCGCTTCTGCTGGTCACCGCCGCGGAAATTGAAGCCGGCGGCGTACGCCCGCGCGTTGACCGTACGGCGCCCGAACTGCAGCTGGTCCTCGCCGCCCGAAATTTCCTCGTACACGGTCCTCGAGCCGTCGAGCGCGTCGCGGCTCTGGTCCACGTAGGCCACCTGGACGGTGGAGCCGACGCGGAGCCGGCCGGCGTCGGGTGCCTCCTCGCCGGTGATCATCCGGAAGAGCGTGGTCTTCCCGGCGCCGTTGGGACCGATGACGCCCACGATGCCGCCGCGGGGCAGCGAGAAGTTGAGCTTCTCGAAGAGGAGACGGTCGCCGAAGCCCTTGGCCACGTCCTCGGCGATGACCACCTCATCCCCGAGACGCGGCGGCACCGGGATCAGGATCTCGGTGGTGCTGTCGGACTGCTGCTCCGCCTGGTCGCGCAGTTCCTCATAGCGCGCAATGCGGGCCTTGCTCTTGGCCTGCCGCGCGCGAGGCGCCATCCGCACCCACTCGAGCTCCCGCTCGAGCGTCTTCTGGCGGGCGGACGACTGCTTCTCCTCCTGCGCCAGCCGGCGCTGCTTCTGCTCGAGCCACGACGAGTAGTTGCCTTCCCACGGAATGCCCGCGCCGCGGTCCAGTTCGAGGATCCAGCCGGCGACGTTGTCGAGGAAGTACCGGTCGTGGGTGACCGCGACGACGGTACCCTTGAACTCGGCGAGATACCGCTCGAGCCACCAGACGCTCTCGGCGTCGAGGTGGTTGGTCGGCTCGTCGAGGAGGAGCATGTCCGGCTGCTCGAGGAGGAGGCGGCAGAGCGCCACGCGTCGCTTCTCGCCTCCCGAGAGCCGCGTGACGTCCGCGTCGCCAGGCGGGAGGCGCAGGGCGTCCATCGCCATCTCGACCTTGTGGTCGAGCTCCCAGAGGCCGAGGGCGTCGATGCGCTCCTGGAGCGTGCCCTGCTTCTCGAGGAGCCGGTTCATCTCGTCGTCGTCCATCGGCTCGGCGAACTTCATGCTGATCTCGTTGAACTGATCGAGCAGTGCCTGCTGATCGCGCACCCCTTCCATGACGTTGCCGCGGACGTCCTTGACCGGGTCGAGCTGCGGCTCCTGCGGCAGGTAGCCGATGCGCACACCCGCGCGCGGCCTCGCCTCGCCGAGGAAATCCTTGTCGACGCCCGCCATGATGCGCAGGAGGGTGGACTTGCCGGCGCCGTTCGATCCGAGAATGCCGATCTTGGCGCCGTCGAAGAACGAGAGGTAGATCCCCTTGAGGATCTCCTTGCTGGGGGGCACGACCTTCCGGAGGTCGCGCATCGTGAAGATGTATTCGCCGGCCATAGGGTGCCAAACATACCGACGTCACAGGCGATTTTGAACCGCGGAGGTGCCGAGGATGGACCGGAGCGGAGATCAGGGGGCTGCGCGGAGTGAACAAGCGCCAAACGAAAACACGAAAGACATGTAAGACACGCAGTTGAACCCTCCCGGCCCCGAACTCCGCTCTCCGCGCCTCCGCGCCTCCGTGGTTCAACAAAGAGAACGAAGCGCGAAGGGCGCCCCGACGGGGGCGCCCTTTTTCACGCGTGCTGCGATGGCTCAGCTGAGGTGCTTGTTCACGAGCTTGGTCATCTCGAACATCGAGACCTGGTCGCGCCGGAAGATCGGCCGGAGGTTCTCGTCGGCGTTGATCATGCGGCGGTTCTTCTTGTCCTGCAGGCCCTTCCGCTTGATGTACGCCCAGAGCTTCTTCGTGACCTCGGTGCGCGGCATGGCGCTGCTGCCGATCACTTCGGCGAGCTGGTCGCTCGGCTGCATGGCCTTCATGAACGCAGCGTTCGGCTTCCGCTTGGCACCGGTGCGCTTGGCCGCCTTCTTCGTGGCCTTCTTCGCGGTCTTCCGCGCCGGCTTCTTTGCCCTGCTGGACTTCTTCGCTGCCTTCTTCTTGGCTGCCATCGTGCTCTCCCTGATAGAGTGAGAATGGTGGTTCCAGCAGCACCAGCACGCGTCACAAAGTAAGAAACTCCCCGGGAGTTGCAATAGGGCGGGGACCGTTTTTCCCTCTGAGAACGGCGCTGCGGCCGTCGCGCGGCGGGGAGCAACGGCCCCTCCCGCGCCGGATTTCCCCTCGGGAGACGTGGCCCGGCACGCGCGGGCGGGCTAGAATTCTCCCGTCGGTCACTGCCGTCGCGATCGCTGCATCCGCTCGTGGCGACCCCGCCATCACCGCTCGATCCCTCGCCCGGAGCCCCTATTTCTCCCATGGTCACCGTGCACCTCACCCCGGCGCGCGTCACGGTCGTGCTGCTCGCCATCATTGCCGCACTCGTGACCATTCACGGCCTCTCGCTCTTCGGGTACTTCGAGCAGGGCCGCGACCACCAGCTGGGGCTCTTCCGGCTCTTCAACCTGAACGAGGAAGGCAACGTGCCCACCTGGTTCGCCGCGACGACGCTGCTCCTGAGCGCCGGGCTCTTCGCCATCATCTGGCGCACGGCGCGGGCGACGGGCGAACGATACGCCCGCCACTGGGGGTTCCTCGCGCTGGTCTTCCTGTTCATCGCCATCGACGAGGCGGCGAGCATTCACGAGCTCCTCATCCTGCCGCTGCGCGAGCTGTTGTCGGCAGAGGGCGCGTTGTATTTCGCCTGGGTGGTGCCCTATGGAATCGCGGTTGTGTGCTTTGCGCTCGTGTACGCACCCTTCCTGCTCGCGATTCCCCGCCGCACGGCGCTCGGGTTGATGGCCGCCGGCCTGGTCTTCGTCAGCGGGGCTCTCGGCATGGAAATGGCTTCCCCCTGGGTGTACGACTGGACCGGAGAGGTCACGCTGCCGATGTTCGTGATGTTGCTGGTCGAGGAGACGCTCGAAATGCTCGGCGTGGCGATCCTCGTCCATGCACTGCTGGATTTCCTCGCCCGGCGCGACGCGCGGGTCGAGCTCCGCTTCACGGAGCCCGGTCCGCATCCGGGCCTTCCTCGCTGAGCGGCCTCGAGGCACCTCCGATGCGTTCGACTGCACTGCTCCTCCTGCTGGCCGGATGCGCCCTTCCGACGGCGGCGCCGCCGGCCCCGACCGATGCACGCCACACGGCCGGCGCGACCGGCGCCGAGTGCGACGTGGACAATGGCGGTCTTTCGCTTCCTGCGGAGTTCTGCGCCGTCGTCGTGGGCGCCACGCTCGGCCCGGTGCGCGAGCTCGCCGTGGCGCCCAACGGCGATCTCTATGCCGCGGTCAAGGCCAGCCGCGACGGGCGCGGTGGCGGGGTGCTGGCGTTCCGCGACACGAGCGGCGACGGCCGCCCGGACCTGCGCGAGAGTTTCGGGCCGGGTGGCGGTAACGACGTCGAGGTCCACGACGGCCATCTCTACTTCGCGCGCAACGCCGAGATCCTCCGCTGGCGGCTCGTCCCGGGGCAGCTCCGGCCCGACGGCGAGGCCGAGACGATCGTGAGCGGGTTGCCGGCGGACGGGGGGCACGTGGCCAAGAGCATCGCCTTCGACGGCGACGTGATGTTCGTGAACGTCGGCTCGCGGTCGAACAGCTGCCAGCAGAGCGACCGCGTGGCCGGGTCTCCCGGGATGGACCCCTGCACGGAGCTCGATCGGCGGGCCGGCATCTGGACGTTCTCCGCCGGCCGGCCCGGGCAGGTCTTTGCCGACGGCAGGCGCTTTGCCACCGGGCTCCGGAATGCGATGGCGCTCGCGGTGCATCCGCGGACACGCGTTCTCCACGCCGCGGTGCACGGGCGGGACCAGCTGGCGCAGAATTGGGGCTACAGTGCGGAGGTCAATGCGAACAACCCCGCCGAGATCTTCGTCCGCGTGGCCCGCGGCGACGACTTCGGGTGGCCCTATTGTCATTTCAGCAACGAGCACGGTCGCACCGTGCTCTCACCGGAATACGGTGGAGACGGCGCCGCCGAAGGCCGGTGTGCCGGGGTGGCACGCCCGCTCCTCGCCTTTCCGGGGCACTGGGCGCCGCTCGCGGTCGCCTTCTACGAGCATGCGGCCTTCGGCCCGAAGTATCGCGGCGGCGCCTTCATCGCGTGGCACGGCTCGTGGAATCGCGCGCCCTTGCCGCAGGAGGGCTTCCGGGTCGTGTTCGTACCCTTCGAGGGCGATACTCCGTCAGGGGAGTACGAGACGTTCGCGGCGGACGCCTCGTCCGCCACCGGCCTCCGCGCCTCCGGGCTCGCCGTCGCGCCGGACGGGGCGCTCTACATCGCTGCGGATCAGAACGCGAAGATCTGGCGCATCCAGCGGCGATGAGCCCGCCGGACAGCGGGATGACGGTCTCGCCGGGTGGAGTCCTGCGGCTCCTGCTCGGCATCATTGCGGTCCTGCTGCTCGGACATGCGCTCGCCACCATCGCGGAGTTCGGTTTCGGACGGGATCATGTCTTCGGCCTGCGGCGACTCCTCGACTTCAACGGCGAAGCCAATGCGCCCGCCTGGTTCTCCTCGGTGCTCCTGCTCCTCGGTGCGGGACTTCTTGCGGTCGTGGCGCGGGAACGGCGCGCGGTGGGCGATCGGTTCTTCGCCCACTGGGCCGTCCTGGCGCTCATCTTTTTCTTCCTGGCGCTCGACGAAGTCGCGGCGGTGCACGAAAAGCTCATCGACCCCATGCGGGATGCCCTGGGCACCGGCGGCGCACTCCTGCATGCCTGGATCGTCCCGTACGCACTCGGGCTCCTGCTGCTGCTGGTCGTCTACCTGCCGTTCCTCCGCGCGCTGCCCGCGCGCACGCTCCGCCTCATGCTCGGTGCAGGGGCGGTGTACCTCGCGGGTGCCGTGGGGATGGAAATGGTGGGCGGGTCCCTCTGGGATCGGATGCCGGTCCGCGGGGTGCCGATCATCGCCATCATGGCGATCGAGGAAACGCTCGAGATGGTCGGGCTCGCGCTCTTCGCCTACGGGCTCCTCGACCATCTGGCGCGGGAACATCCGGTGCTGACGGTCCGGGTCATCCGCGGCTCCCAATCCCCGTGAAGTCCCACCCTGGCCGTGCGCCGGGGCAGCGCGCGCCATAGATTCCGTGGTCCAGAATTCCATCGGGGAGTCGACATGAAGATTGCCGTGCCACGCGAGACCGCGCCGGGCGAACGGCGTGTTGCGCTCGTGCCCGACTCCGTGGCGCGCCTGCGCAAGGGCGGCCACGACGTCTCCGTCGAGCCGGGAGCAGGCGCCGCCGCCGGATTCACCGACGAGGCGTACACGGCTGCCGGGGCGACGCTCGCCACCGCCACCGGCGAGGCGGACCTGGTGGCCCGGGTGCAGGCCCCGTCCGCGGACGAGGTGGGCCGACTTCGTCGGGGCGCGGCACTCGTCTCGTTCCTCAATCCCGCGGCGAACGCCCCGCTCCTCGCCCAGCTGGCTGCGCAGGGCGTCACCGCGTTCGCCATGGAGCTGGTACCGCGCACCACGAAGGCGCAGTCGATGGATGCCCTCTCGTCCCAGGCGACGGTGGCCGGCTACAAGGCGGTGCTCCTCGGCGCCAGCGCGCTCCCGCGATTCCTCCCGATGCTCACGACGGCTGCCGGGACCATTCCCCCCGCGAAGGCCTTCGTGATCGGCGCCGGCGTGGCCGGGCTCCAGGCGATCGCCACGGCGCGCCGGCTGGGGGCCGTCGTCTCCGCGTTCGACGTGCGCCCGGTGGTGCGCGAGCAGGTGCAGAGTCTCGGTGCCTCGTTCGTCGAGGCGGAGGCGGTGACGGCCGACGCGGAGGGGCAGGGCGGCTACGCCCGCGAGCTCGGTGCGGAGCAGCAGCGCCGCGTGTCCGACGCCGTCGCTCGGCACATCCGGGACATGGACCTCGTCATCACCACGGCGCAGATTCCCGGCCGCCCCGCCCCGCGAATCGTGACCGATGCGATGCTGGCGACCATGCGCCCGGGCAGCGTGGTGGTGGACCTCGCCGCGGAATCCGGAGGCAACTGCGAAGGCACGGTGGCGGGCCAGACCGTCGAGCGGCACGCCGTGCTGCTGATGGGCCCGCTCAACCTCCCGGCCACGCTGCCCTACCACGCGAGCCAGATGTACAGTCGCAACGTGCAGACCTTCATCGAGTACGCGGCGAAGGACGGGGCATTCACGTTCTCGTCGGACGATCCGATCGCCGGCCCGATGAGCGTGGTGCACGGCGGCGCCGTGCTCACAGGGAGCTGAGATGCTCGAAACACTCATCGCGGGAATCGTGATCTTCACGCTCGCCACCTTCCTCGGCGTGGAGCTGATCAATCGCGTGCCGACGACGCTGCACACCCCGCTCATGTCGGGCGCCAACGCCGTCAGCGGCATCACCGTCGTCGGGGCCATGGTGGTCGCCGGCAGCGGGCACGGGTGGATCTCGGCGGTGCTGGGCACGGCCGCGGTGATTCTCGCGATGATGAACGTGGTCGGCGGCTATGCGGTGACGGACCGGATGCTGCAGATGTTCCGCCGCAAGCCGGGAGCGCGCTGATGCGGCCCGGCGCCACTGAGCTCCTCTACCTGATCGCTGCCGTCTGCTTCATCCTCGGCCTCAAGCGCCTTTCGCACCCGGCCACCGCCGTGTCGGGGAACCGGATCTCCGCGGTGGGGATGCTCCTCGCGATCGTGGTCACGCTCTTCGACCGCGCGATCCTGAGCTACGAGATGATCGCCGCGGGCATGGTCGTCGGCGCCGCCCTCGGCCTCTGGATGGCGCGCGCGGTGAAGATGACCGCCATGCCGCAGATGGTGGCGCTCCTCAACGGCTTCGGGGGCGGCGCCTCGCTCCTCGTCGGCGGCGCGGAGTTCCTGCGGTCGGAGCTCGTCGGCCAGAACCTCTCGCTCGATACCTCGATCACGATCCAGCTGAGCATGCTCATCGGTGCCGTGACGCTCACCGGAAGCTTCGTGGCCTTCGCGAAGCTGCAGGAGCTCATGAGCGGCCGCCCGATCACCTTTCCGGGGCTGCAGGCGCTCAACGCCGCCATCTTCGCCGCCATCGCCGGGCTCAGCATCTATCAGGTATCGGTGCCCGAGTCGCTGCTGTGGCCGTTCTACGCGGTGTGCGCCCTCAGCCTGCTGCTCGGCGTGCTCCTCGTGATCCCGATCGGCGGCGCCGACATGCCGGTGGTGATTTCGCTGCTCAACTCGTATTCCGGCATCGCGGCGGCCATGACGGGCTTCGTGATCCGGAACGACGTCCTGATCATCTCCGGCGCACTCGTCGGCTCCTCGGGCATCATCCTGAGCCAGATCATGTGCAAGGCGATGAACCGGTCGCTCACGAACGTGCTCTTCGGCGCGTTCGGCGGTGCCCCCGCGGCGGGAAGCACGAAATCCGCCGAGGGCCTCACCGTCCGGCAGGTGGGTCCCGAGGATGCCGCCATGCAGCTCGGCTACGCGCAGCTCGTCATCGTGGTGCCGGGCTATGGCCTCGCCGTCGCGCAGGCGCAGCATCTGGTCCGCGAGCTCGGCGACCTGATCGAGAAGCGGGGAGGGGAGGTCAAGTACGCGATCCATCCGGTGGCCGGGCGGATGCCGGGGCACATGAACGTGCTCCTCGCCGAGGCCAACGTGCCCTACGACAAGCTGTACGACATGGACGCGGTGAACGGCGACTTCGAGCGCGCCGACGTGGCACTCGTGATCGGGGCCAACGACGTGGTGAACCCGGCGGCGCGGACGGACCCGGGCAGTCCCATCTACGGCATGCCCATCCTCAATGCGGACAGCGCGCGCAGCGTGATCGTCCTGAAGCGCGGCATGGGGTCCGGCTTCGCCGGCATCGAAAACGAGCTCTTCTACAATCCGAAGACCTCGATGCTCTTCGGCGACGCGAAGAGTTCCCTCGGCAAACTGGTTTCCGAGCTCAAGGTGCTCGGCTGAACGGAAGGAGTGCGCATGATACGCGGGATCGGAGTGGCGGCTGCACTGGTGGCGAGTGCGTCGCCCCTGGCGGCCCAGGGACGTTGCGACGGTGCCGTGCAGGCACCGGCGCCCGGGGGCTGGGGCGAGTACGTCGTGGTGGCGCCGCGGGGAGAGGCTCCAAGTACCGTGCGGTTCGCGGTGATCGGGCGTGAGGAGCGCGGGGGGAGCCGCCTGGTGCGGTTCGAAACGCGCGTGCGCGGGCGGTCCGGCGGGTCCGTGGTCACCCAGGTCCTCGTCCCGGGATACCCGTATGCCAATGAGGCCCTTCAGGAAGTCGTCGTGCAGCGGGGAAAGGAACCCCCGGTTCGCTGGGGTCCGGCGTTGCTGACGCGGGCACGCGCATCGGCCCAGTCGGCCCTGCACCGCCTCATTGCAGGGGCCTGCGGTGGCGCAACCCTCGTCGGGGAGGAGGAGATCACGGTGCCTGCCGGGGTGTTCCGGACCCGGCACTTCCGCAACGCGGAGGCCGGTTCGGACATCTGGATCAGTGAGGCCGTGCCCTTCGGCATCGTGAAGGTCACCGGTCCCGAGGGAGCCAGCATGGAGCTGCTCGGGCATGGCGCCGGGGGGCGCTCCTCGATCACCGGGGAGCCGCGGGTGGTGAACGGGGCCAACTAGATCGGCAGGAACCGGGCGGGTCTCGCTGCCGGGGCGCCCCACCCCGGCAGCTTTTTCGTGGGAACCGGCGGGCAGCATCCCCGGTTCCAGAGAGAGGTGCATCGCCCTCCCCGGGCAGCGTCCCCGTGGAGAAAGCAACCCACCCTGACCGCTCAGTCAGGAATTCGGGTACCCGGATGCGGGGTGACGCGCAACTGCCTCACCTGCATCGCTTTAGCTAAGCCGTTGATTTTGTGAGGTTTAGCTGGTATATTCCGCAACTGTACCCCAGGTGATTCGGCCTGTGGCTATGGCGCTTAACGGGACATCGGTCCCAATAGGAGGCGTTGAGCGTGGCGATGAAAGGACGTGCCAAGCGTCGTCCCGTCCGGCCCGCCCCGATCGCGCGAGCGGTCGACGAAGGCCGTGAAAGTCTCGACCTTTACCTCGATGAGATCAGCCGGGTGCCGCTCCTCAGCCGCGAGGAGGAGCTGGAGCTTGCCCGCAAGGCATTCCGCGGCAACATCGCAGCGCAGGAGAAGCTGGCCCGCCACAACGTGCGGTTCGTGGTCTCCGTCGCCAAGAAATTCCAGAATCGGGGAGTGCCGCTCGTCGACCTCATCGGCGAGGGGAACCTGGGGCTCATGACCGCCGCCCGGAAGTTCGATCCGGACCGCGGGGTCAAGTTCATCTCGTATGCGGTCTGGTGGATTCGCCAGGCGGTCCAGGCGGCCATTGCCCGCCACGGCCGTCCGGTACGGGTGCCGCTCAATCGCACCGCGGACCTGAGCCGGCTGGGTCGGACCACGACCCTGCTCAAGGACCGGCTGGGGCGTATGCCCACCACCGAAGAGCTGGCTCGCGCCACCGGACTCACGGTGGAGGCCGTCCGGAGCCTCAGCGCGCTGAACGCCGAAGCGGTGCGCCTCGACCATCCCACGCGGGATGGAGACGGCAACGAGCGGATCGAGCGGTTCACCAGCGGGGACCAGGAAAGCACCGATACCTCGACGATGGCCAACAGCCAGACTCAGGACATCGAGGCGGCGCTCGCGGTGCTTCCCGCACGCGACGCGAAGGTGCTGCGGCTCTATTTCGGACTCGACGACGGCAACAGCCGCACGCTCGAGGAGATCGGCCGGATGATGGGCGTCACGCGCGAGCGGATCCGGCAGCTGCGCGATCGGGCGCTTCTGCGCCTCCGGGAGGGGGAAACAGGAGATCGCCTGCGCGACCTCGTGGCATGAGCATGCCTGCAGTGCCGAAGAACCCCCGGAACTCCGGGGGTTTTTCTTTGCGCGAGCGCGGCATTGCCGCGCTGCCGGAGGCAGGGTAAGGGCGAGCGCGTTCATCGCCGGGCGTCATCGCCGGTCTCGAACCCAGGGTGCAGGGGCCCGGGCCGCTCGGTTCCGGATGCTCGTGTCCAGGCCCCTCGAGTACGGCGTGCGCTGGGCCCGTCTCGGCCGGGCCCATGGAGCGGGGCTGCAGGCGGGGCCGGACGGCTCGACCCGCCTCGACGGCTTCCCGATCGGGCAGTGCCGAAGGCGCGGGCGCTCGTGATCGCCGCCCAGCGGGCGGTGGCGCCCCTGCCCGCGTCGGGTCGGACTTCGGCCTGACCGGCGACGGCCCCGTCCTGGTCGAGGCGAACATCGGAGGGTCGGCCCTGACTATTCTTCTCAGGGCGGAGGTCCCGCTCTCCGGGACAGGATTGACCGAGGCATTCATGCACCATTGGAAAGGCACCGACCGGCGCGGGCGGGCGCCGCAACCGGAATGAAGGCAGGCGCCGTGACCCGAGTTCCCGTTCCCCACGCGATCACCCGCCTGGACGAGGGTCTCCTTGTCGAATGGGATGACCGCGGGCACACCTATCTCTACCGGGCGCGCGCCCTTCGCCTGGCGTGCCCCTGCGCCGAATGCGTCGAGGAGATGAGTGGACGGCCGCTGCTCGATCCAGGCGCCGTAGCCTCCGACGTGAGCCCCGTCTCGATTGCGCTGGTGGGGGCATACGGCCTGAGGATCGTCTGGAGCGACGGGCACGGCACCGGAATCCATACGTTCGAAGCGCTGCGACGTGCTTGCGGCTGCCCGCTTTGCGGCGCCGACCGGGGCGGATAACGATCTGGTGCGGTGCGGGGATCGGTGGTATCGTCCACACCCTGCGGAATCACCTATTGCCGAGTGACGCATGGTCGCTGGCCGCGGATTCTGGATCTTCGTGTGGTACGGCATCCTGGTTCTGGGCCTCATCGGGCTCTGGGCATCCATCCTCTGGGGCCGGAGGCTCAAGTGGCAGAACCTCGATGAACTGCTGCGCGCCGTCGGCACGATCCAGGTGTCGATCGGCATGCTGCTGCTGCTGTATGGAATGGCCGAGCGCGTCGCCACCGGCCTCCTGGGCCTCGCGCTCGGCGTCTTCGTCGCCGCGTTCGTGGCCGGGCGGAACCTTCCGCCTCCGCGGCCCCGCGAAGACGAGGGCGACGATTTCGACTTCAGCCTCCCGAGCCCGCCGCAGGAGCCCGCCGAGCCGCGTGAGCATTCAGTCCCCGCCGGGGATAGATTCTCCTGACGATCGAGACGCTCACCGCCCATCCTCAGGAAGGCGTTCATGGCAGACACTCTTTCGCCCGGCTCACACTCCACGGTTCGTGAGGGCGCCATCGCCGGTGCCATCGGCGCGGCCGTCATCGCCATCTGGTACTTCATATTCGACCTGCTCGCCGGCCAGCCGCTGTTCACCCCGAATGCGATTGCGGACCGCATGTTCGGCGGGGAGGCCTCGGACGCGGGAGGACTCGGCATCGTGGCGGTCGTCACGATCATCCACGGTGCGGTCTTCATGCTTGCCGGCATGGCGCTGACCGCGATGGTGCACCTGGCCTCGCGTCACATCGAGTGGCGCATGGGCGTGCTGCTTGCCTTCGTGATCGGTGCCGGCTTCTTCGCGGGCCTCGGGTACGCCGCCGGGATCCGCGACGGCCAGCAGCTGATTCCGCACTGGAAAGTGCTCGGAGGTGCCGTGCTCGGCATCGCGTCGATCGTGACGTTCCTCTGGCGCACCCATCCCCGGTTTGTCCGCTCGTTCGCGGAAGTTCCCCTCGGAGACGAGACTGATTCGGTTCCGCACGCGCCGAACCGCTGAGGTCTGGCGATGACGCCCTGCGGGCGGCGGGAAGGCGGGAAGGACCCGTTTCTCTCCGCCGCCGAGCGGGTGACCCCTTCACGTCGATTCCGCCGCCCGGCCCTGCCGACGGTCCTGCCTCTCCCCTTCCTGCTCCTCGCACTCTTCCTCGTGCCGGCTCCGCCGCTGAGCGCACAGCTCGAGCCGCCCACGACCGGGGGGGCGGCCGCGCTCGCGCACGAGGCGCGCATGCTTGGGCACGTGAAGCGCGTGCTGGTGATCGGTGCGCACCCGGATGACGAGGATACGGATCTCCTCACGGTGCTCGTGCGCGGCATGGGCGCGGAGGCGGCGTACCTCTCGCTGAATCGGGGCGAGGGCGGCCAGAACCTGATCGGCGCGGAACTGGGGGAAGCACTCGGCATTCTTCGAACCGAGGAGCTCCTGGCGGCCAGGAAGCTCGACGGTGCGCGGCAGTTCTTCACGCGAGCCTACGATTTCGGGTATTCCAAGTCGCTCGAGGACACCTGGGCGCATTGGCCCCGCGATTCCGTGCTCAAGGACGTCGTGCGGATCGTGCGGCGTTTCCAGCCGCAGATCATCGTCTCCATCTTCAGCGGCGAGCCGAAGGACGGGCACGGACAGCACCAGGCGGCCGGCTGGGTCGCGCGCGAGGCCTACCGTGTCGCGGGCGACGCGGGCCGGTTTCCCGAGCTCGCCTCCGAGGAGGGGCTGGAGGCCTGGGCGCCCTCCAAGCTCTATCGTGCCACCTGGTTCGATACGACGGCGACGACGCTCACCCTGAATGGCGGCGTGCTCGACCCCGCCGTCGGTCGCTCGATGCACCAGATCGCCATGCAGGGGAGGAGCCTGCACCGCTCACAGGACATGGGGCGCCTGCAGGCCATCGGCCCGGCGCGCGTGCGGCTCGCGCTGCTCGACGACCGGACCGGGGGCGGCAACGAGCTCTTCGCCGGGATCGACACGACGCTGTCCCGCGCCGGTACGGATGCTTCCACTCCGATCCGGCGAGACCAGCGGCGCCATGCCGCCCGGCTCGACGCGGTGCGCCGAGGCGTCCTGCTCGATGCGGTGGCCAGCGACGATCGCGTGGTGCCCGGCCAGTCGCTGCAGATCCTGACGCTCGTCGCCAACGGCGGCGAGCGTGCGCTCCCCGCCGCCGGCACCGCCGAGATCGTGGCACCGCGCGAATGGGACCGCGTCCGGCCGTCTCGCGATGCCGGCACGGCGGCCACGGGCGTAGCGCCGGGCGCGCTCGATTCTACGCGGACTTCGTTGACCATCGCCGAGGGCGCGTCGTTCACGACACCCTACTATCTGGCGTTGCCCCGCCACGGCGACATGTATCAGTGGCCCGCAGCCGCGATCGCCTCGTGGGGCGAGCCGTTCGAGCCCCCGCTCGTGCGCGCCCGCTACCGCGCGAGCGAGGAGCACGAACCGATCGAGCGGGAGGCGAGCTTCCGTCTCAACGATCAGGCGATCGGCGAGATCCGGCGGCCGATCACCGTCGTGCCGCGGGTCGACGTCCGGATCGATCGCGACACCGTGCTCGTGCCGATCGGCGCGGTGCGATCGCTGCACGTCACCGTCACGCTCGTCCATGGCGCCGTCGAGCCGACCGGCGGCACGATAGCGCTCGAGCTTCCCGCCGGCTGGCCGGAAGTAGAGGCGCGATCGTTCGAGCTCGAGCGCCAGGACCAGCGCGAGTCGTTCGAGTTCACGGTCCGGACCCCTGCGGCGCTCGCGCCCGGCACGTATGCCATCCGTGCCGTCGCGTCCGATGCGAAGGGGGAGCGCTACGATCTTGGCGTCCACACGGTCGATTACCCGCACATCCGGCCGAGGAGCTATGTCCGGCCGGCGGTGATGACCCTCGTGGCGGCGCCGCTCGCGCTGCCGAAGCTCGCGCGCGTCGGATACATCCGGGGAGCGGCCGACCGCGTGCCCGAGGCGCTCCGCGCTGCCGGCCTTCCGATCGAGCTCCTCGACTCGACGAGCCTCGAGCGGGGCGATCTCTCCCGCTACGACGCGATCGTGATCGGGCCGCGCGCCTATGAAACGGAGCCCGCCCTCGCCGAGCACAACGCGCGCATCCTCGACTACGCGCGACGTGGCGGGCTCGTCATCGTCCAGTACCAGCAGTACCAGTTCATCAGCGGCCGATACGCTCCCTAC
>JBLNHD010000212.1:0-5537 GCA_050268825.1 Gemmatimonadota bacterium | reverse complement strand
AGTATTCTTTGCTTGTTGTCCAGTACCGTAGAAACCTGAAAGCGAATGGCGTTAGATCCTATATCGATTGGCAGCTGCTCGGCTCGGCCACCCCGCGGAGCGACATCTACTCGGCGGCGTGCGTCCTCTTCGAGGCGGCCACGGGTACACCCTGGGAAGGCGTCGGCAATCCGCACGGAGCCGACTGGACGCGCGTACCTCCGCCGCTCCGTGAGCCGCTCCGGCGCGCGCTCGAGTTCGATCCACGTGCACGGTGGAGCGATGCGGGCGCCTTCCGGCGTGCGCTGGAATCACCGCGGCCGCCGGGACTCCGCCCGCGGGTGGTCCGTACCGCAGCCGCGTCCGCGCTCGTCGCCGGCGCGTTCTTCGTTTACCGCTCCACGCTGCCCGATGCCGCCGCGGCGCCGCGCGCGTCGGCGGCCGTGGATCTCGCGGTGGTTCCGTTCGGCAGCGGCGATTCGCTCGGGCGGGCGCTCGCGAGCTTCGTCGCCTCGGCGCTCGAGTGGTCGCCACGCTGGACGTTCCGACCCTATCGCGACGTGCTGGGGTGGTGGGACTCGGCCGGAGGCGGAGCCGAGGCAATCGCGCAGTCGCAGCTCGGGGCCGCGTACTGGGCGGACGGATACATCCACCGCGTCGCCGGCACCGACACGCTGGTGCTCCGGATCAATGGCGCGCGCGGCCCGGTGGGGACGTTCAAGGTTCCTCGCGACGCGGCGGATCTCGTGCGATGGGCCAATGCGGCGGCCGACACGATCGTGGCCAATGTCTTCCCGGCGCGCGCGGGGGAATTCCACGAGCTCATGGCCGCGTCGAGCGGGGATTATCAGGCCACGCAGCTCCTGATCGCCGGCATGAACGCGTTCGAGCTCGACCGGTGGGAGGAGTCGGAAACGCTCCTCAGGGCCGCGCTCGTGCGCGATCCGCGGCTCTACCGGGCGGCGTTCGAGCTCGACCTGCTCCATCGGTGGCGCCGCAAGCCGCTTGAGCCGGAGCTCGTGCCAGTCATTGCCGCCGCGAGCGAGCGGATCCCCGAGCCGTACGGCTCGCTGATGCGCAGCGAGCGCGAGCTCGACCTGGCGCGGCGGCTCGCCTCGCTCCGGGCCATTACGCTCGAGTACGAGAGCCACGACCGCGCCCGCTTCTTCCTCCTCAACGAGTCCTTCCACCGCGGGCCGCTTCTCGGCATCCCGCTCGAAGACGTCCTGCAACAGATGGAGGCGGGGATCCGCGAAAGCCCGTACCTCGATCAGGTGGCCATGTACGATCACCTCGTCTGGGGCTACATCCATCTCGGCATGGCGGATTCGGCGAAGAGTGCGCTCCGGCGCCGTAACGCGCATGTGCAGGACACCGAGGACGGCGACCGGTTCGGCCCCCTCCTCCGGCTTGCTTTCGAAGCCCGCTTCACGCCGCTCGTCGCCCGGGCGCGCGCGTGGGCGGCGCTGCGCATCTACGCAAAGGAGCCGGCCGCACTCGCCCGGATGCTCCGGTTTGCGCTCACGTTCGACGTGCCCGACCTTCAGCGCCAGCTCGGCGCCGGGCTCCAGGCATCGCGCGAGCCGGAGGTGCGTGCCACGGCGCAGATGGCGGAGGGGCTCGCCCTCCTGCAGCTCGGGCGGCTGGCCGATGGGCTCGCGCACGTTGACTCTGCGGCACGCGCACTGGGGCCCGAGGCGGTGGTGCAGGCGCTCGCCTGGCGCGTGGTGCCCGGTACGCTCGGAATGGCGTTTGCCGATTCCACCGCCCGCGCCGACGCACTCACCGAGCTGGACCGGATTGCGGCCGCAGGTGGCCCAGGCGCGCTCGAGGCGGCGTGGATTCTGGCGCTCGACGCGGCGGCGCGTGGCGCCACCGACTCCCCAGCGCCCGCGCACCGCCTCGCTCCGGATTCCACACTCGCTGCGCGTTACCTCGGGCGCATCCTGGAAGGTGTCGAGCTCGCGAGGCGCGGGTTGGCCGATTCGGCGCTGCGCATCACCGCGCCCGCCATCATCGACGACTCGAGTGGCGCGGTCGGGAGCGCGTTTGCCCGTTCGGTGCTCCACGTACACCGAGGCACGTGGCACCGGAGCCTCGGCGGCGCCGCCGACGCCGACCGGAGCTGGCTCTACTATGAGAACTCCCATCTCCGCGGCTACCCCGACGGCGCGGTGCAGGCGGGAGAGGTGGATGCCGTACTGAGCGTCTTCGTTCGACTCCTGCGGGCGGAGCTGGCCCTGGCGAACGCCGATCCCGCCCGCGCCTGCCGGCTGGCCTCGCGTGTCCGGGAGCTGTGGCGCGACGCCGATGCCGCGCTCGATCCGCTGGTCGCTCGCGCCGCGTGGGTCACCGGGCAATGCCGCTGATCTCGGTCCGCACGTCCGGACCCGTCGAGCTCCGCGTCGACGGGGGCGAGCCGCCGCCCGGCCTGCGGTGGCGAAAGCATGCAGCTCTCCTCATCTACCTCATCCTCTCGCCCCGGCGTACCCGCACGCGCAGCCACCTGCTGGGCCTGCTCTGGGGAGACAAGAGCGAAAGCGCCGCGCGGCATTCGCTGAACGAGGCGCTCCGCATGCTTCGCAAGGGCGCCGGCGAGGACGGCATTCGCGCGGAGGGGGAGTCGGTCACGCTCGATGATGCGAAGGTGGAGTGCGACGCGCTTGCCTTCGATGCCGCGTTCGCCGAAGCGCGGTGGAAGGACGCAGCGCACCTCGTGGGCGGCGATTTCCTCGAGGGGTTCGACCTTCCCGACGCCCCTGCCTTCGAGGACTGGGTTGCCGCGGAGCGCGAGCGGCGGCGCATGCGCGGCGTCGAGGCGCTCGCCGCCGCGTGCGGGGAGGCGCTGCGCGAGGGAAGGGCGGCGGCGGCGCTCCGGCTGGCGGAGCGCGCGACGGCACTCGACCCGCTCTCGGAGCGGGCCGCCTGTGCTCTCATGCGCGCACGCGCCCTGGCCGGCGATCCGGGTGCCGCGCTCGAGGCGTTCGCCCGGCTCGAGCGCAGCCTCGCCGCTGCGCTCGGCGCGTCCCCCGGCCCCGAGGCCGGTGCGCTGGCCGCCCGGATCCAGCGAGAGCCGATGGCGCCGGTGGCGCCGGCCGCCGTCGCCGAATCGCGCCGCACGCCGTTCGTGGGCGCGGGCCGCGAGCTCCGCGCACTGCTCGACGCGCTCGAGCGCTCGCGGGAGGCGCAGGCACCTGCGCTCTTCGTCGTCGAGGGCGATGCGGGAACCGGCAAGTCGCGCCTGGCCGAGGAGGTGCTCGGACGGGCGCGCCTGGCGGGGGCGGTCACGAGCGTGGTGCGCGCCGTGGAATCGGATCTCCAGGACGAGGGCGGCGGGATCGCCGCGCTGGCTGCCGGCGGCGTCCTCGAGGCGCGGGGACTGGCCGCCGCCGATCCGCGATCGCTCGCGACGATCGCCGCGCGCGTGCCCGCGTGGGGAGACCGCTTTCCTGCGCTGCGCAACGCCGAGCGGCACGACAGCCTCGCGCGCGCGTTCGCGGATGCCGTGCGCGCGGCGGCGGACGAGCAGATGATCGTCCTCGCGGTGGACGACGCACAGTGGCTCGACCCGGCGTCACTCCGCGCCCTCGCCGGCACGTTGCGGCCGGGCACGGGCGCGGTGGCGCTGCTGGTGACGATCGACGCGAACCATGCGCGCCCGGAAGTCGACGAGCCCCGGGCCCGGATCGGCCGTGAGCTGGGCGGGGCAGCGATCCGCCTGCACCCGCTCGCGGTGGATGCCGTAGAGGAGCTCGTCGCCTGGGCGTTCCCCGATATCGAGCCCGAGCAGCGAGCGCGGCTGGCGCGACGAGTCCACGCGGACTCGGGCGGCCTGCCGCTCCTCGCCGTCGAACTCCTGCACGCGTTACGGCTCGGTCTCGAGCTCCCCGAAGCGGAGCCGTGGCCGCCCCCCGCGCGCACGCTCGACGCAACGCGGCCGGGGCAGCTTCCCGATCCGGTGGTGGCGGCGATCCGGATCGGGTTCCGCCGGCTCGGTGAGGATGCCCGCGCCGCACTCTGCGCGCTGGCCGCACTCGAGGGGCGTGCAACCGGGGAGCTCATCGCGACTGCGGCCGCGCTGGAGCCCGCGCGCGCCGATCGAGCGCTCGACGAGCTCGAGTGGAGCCGGTGGCTCGTGGCCGAGCCGCGCGGGTACCGGTTCGTCGCGGCGGTGGCGCGGGAAGTCGTCGCTCGCGACATGTTGACGCCCGGCCAGCGGCAGCGGATCCTCGTCAGGGCAGGCCGCTTGACGCCTGCTTGAGGGCACCAGCCGACCCTTCTCGCGTCCCGGCAACCAATTCCCGGAGCGAGGAGACCGACCGATGCCCAGCCGCACCCTGCTGATGCCTGCCGCCGCCATTGCGCTCGCAGCCTGTTCCGCCGCCGACGGGGTGGCGCCCGCCGAGCGACCGAGCCTGTCGCAGACCGCCGCCGCGCCCGCCGGCGTCGTCGCGGCCACCGCGTCGCTCTCGATCTATCCCTACACGCTGGTGAATTTCAGCAGCGCGCCCGCCGAGCGCTTCGACCCGATCAACCTCGTCTTCACCGGACGGGCGGACCCGCGGGAGATCCGCGCCGATCTGATGGCGCTGGACGGGAATCGTCCGGGCCTGCCGTCCGCGCCGTTCTTCGACTGCGTGTGGCGCGACGCCATCGGCGACATGCAGACCGCCTATTCGGCGGGCGGCGGTTGGAGCGGCAGCACCATCCAGCTGCGCTGCGGCGAGTTCGGGCCGGTCCGGTTCCACCTGCGGCTCTTCCGCGCGGGCGCGGTGACGATCGCCAACGCGCACTTCGAGGTGCTCATCGAGAACACGGCGGATCACCAGGTGCTCAGCTGGGACCTCGCGGAGCAGCTCGTCCTTTACGACATGGTGCGCACCGGGCTCCTCGACGCGGCGCCGTCGGCGACGGCCGTGATCAACACGTCCGCGCATCGTGCGATTCCGGCGGTGATCTTCAACCTCCTGCCTCCCGAACTGCGCGCGCTCGTGTCGGGCTCGCCGGAAGAGGCCACGGCGGACGTGCCGATTTCCAACGGGGACGGGCGGGCTACCGTGATCTCCCTCGGCGGCGCGCAGGGGCTGACGCCCGGCACATTCACGGAATCACTCCCGCTCACGTACGGACAGGTGATCCCCCGGCCCTTCTGCTCCGCCGGTCCGCTCGACTATGTCCACGTGGCGGGGCCGGTGTCGCTCGAGAAGTCCGTGACGATCTCCGCGGACGGATCCTACTCGAGCACCTTCGCCGCCACCGGGCGGCTGCAGGTCACGCCGGTCAATCCGCTGACCGGCGAGCCGTCCGGCGCGCCGTACGAGGCCGAGGTCGGGGAACACCAGGAGAGCTGGCTGGACGACGATGGCGAGATGATTCTGGCGCTGGTGCGGCGGCACGAGCTTCCCCAGGGCGTGGCGGGGCGGGGCCGGCTGCAGACGCGGCTCAGGATCGAAGGGGCGGTGACGCAGTTCAGTCGCACCGAGGATTGCGACTGATCCAGCGCGCCGGAAACGGCGCGGGCGCCGACCGTCATCTTCGACGGTCGGCGCCCGCATCTC
>JBLNHD010000211.1:0-7647 GCA_050268825.1 Gemmatimonadota bacterium | reverse complement strand
GATGGTGCCCGGCAGCATGATCCGGATGATCGTCTCGGGCGGCACCGTGGCCGGGACCTCAGCAGGCGCCTCCGTGCTCGCCGATACCATGCTCGTGTCCGGCGAGGGGGAGTCGTCCCACCGCATCGCTGCCAACCTCCTCATGGCGCCGGGCCTGGGCTACATCCGCGACGTGCTCATCGATCAGCACTTCGCCGAGCGGGGCCGGATCGGGCGCCTCCTCGGCGCGGTGGCACAGAACCCCCGCCTGCTCGGACTCGGCATCGACGAGGATACGGCGATCATCATCGACCAGGAGCGGAGCCTGTCGGTGCTCGGCTCGGGTGCCGTCTATGTGGCCGACGCACGGGAGGTGACCTATACGAACGTGGCCGAAGAGGCGCCGGACCGGACCCTCTCGATCTTCGATGTGCGCCTGCATGTCCTCAGCCAGGGAGACGAGCTCAGTCTCGTCACCCGCCGACCGACCCACCACTTCGCGTCGTCCGCGGAGAATGGCCGTCCCAAGCCCTGAATCCCATGCTTCAAGCCGATATTGCGGTACATCCCGAGTCGCTCGAGGTCCAGCGGCTCCGTCCTCTCCGTGGTCCCAACGCGTGGAGCCTCGATCCCGTCATCGCGTGCGACGTGGTGCCGGGCGCGCTGGGCGAGCTCACCAGCGCGGACGTTCCCGGCTTTTCCGACCGACTGCTCGAGGCGCTGCCTTCGCTCCATGAGCACCCATGCTCGGTCGGGGCGCCCGGCGGTTTCGCGCAGCGCCTGCGTGAAGGCACCGGGTGGCCGCACATCCTCGAGCACATCGCGCTGGACCTGCAGGGGCTCGCCGGGAGTGACGTGCGCTTCGGGCGCGTCGTGCGCGGCGGAGACCCGGGCGTCTGGCGCGTCGTCGTCGAATACGAGCACGAGGAGCTCGGCCTCGAGGCCATGCGCGAAGCCGTGGCGACGCTGCGCGCGTGCCTCGGGGCCGAGGCGCCGGCCATGGGGGCGGTCATCGAGAAGCTGCGAGGCCTGCATGCCGCGCTGCGGCTCGGCCCATCCACCGCGGCCATCGTGGAAGAGGCGCGACGCCGCGGCATCCCGGTGCGCCGACTCAACACCGGATCGTTCATCCAGCTGGGCCTCGGGCGGAACCTGCGGCGCCTCAAGGCCACGCTGAGCGACCAGACGAGCATCATCGGCGTCGAGATCGCGCAGGACAAGGACCTGACCAAGCGGATCCTGGGGAATATCGGGCTCTCGGTCCCCGCCGGCGCGCTGGTGACGAACGTGGACGACGCCGTGGCGGCGGCCAACGCCATCGGCTATCCGGTGATCCTCAAGCCCCGCGACGGCAACCAGGGGCGCGGAATCTCCGGGTGCCTCGAGACCGAAGCCGCGGTGCGCGACGCCTGGGAAGCCGCCAGCGCGGTCGGCGCCTCGGTGATCGTCGAGACGCACTCGGCCGGGCGGGATCATCGCGTGCTCGTGGTGAACGGCAAGGTCGTCGCGGTCGCGGAGCGGATCGCGGCGCACGTGATCGGCAACGGGCGGTCCGCGATCCGCGAGCTCATCGCCGAGGCGAATCGCGATCCCCGGCGCGGCGAGGGACACGGCAGCGTGCTCACCCATCTGCCGGCGGACGCCGCGACGGCGGCGCACCTGGCCCTGTCGGGCCGCACCCTCGACACGGTGCCCGGGGAGGGGGAACGGGTGTATCTCCGTGCCACCGCGAACCTGTCCACCGGCGGAACCTCGATCGATCGCACCGACGAGATCCATCCCGACAACGTCACCGCCTGCGAGCTCGCCGCGGGCGTGGTCGGGCTCGACATCGCCGGCCTCGACATCCTCACGCCCGACATCTCGGTGCCGTTCCACGAGAACGGCGCGGTGATCATCGAGGTCAACGCGGCGCCCGGCGTCCGCATGCACACGCACCCGGTGGAGGGGAAGCCGAGGAACGTCGCGGGCGCCATCCTCGACATGCTCTATCCGGCCGGCGCGCGGACCGCGATCCCGATCATCGCGGTCACCGGATCGAATGGAAAGACGACCACCACGCGGCTCGTGGCGCATCTCTTCCGCCACACCGGCCGCACCGTCGGCTTCACGACGACCGACGGCGTCTACCTCCAGAACCGCCTCGTCGCCTCGGGCGACATGACGGGGCCCTTCGCCGCGGGCGTGGTCCTCTCCAACCCGATCGTCGAGGTGGCGGTGCTCGAGACCGCGCGCGGCGGCATCCTGCGGTCGGGTCTCGGCTTCGAGGAGTGCGATGTGGGGATCGTGCTGAACGTCTCCGGCGATCATCTCGGACTGCATGGCGTCAACACCCTCGAGGAGCTGGCCGAGGTGAAGGCGGTGATCCCGGCGGTGGTCAAGCGACGGGGCCACGCCGTGCTCAACGCGGACGACCCCCTCGTGCGCGCCATGGGCGAGCGGACGAGCGGCGACATCGTGCTGTTCTCGACGGAGCCCGACGCGGCGAATCCCGCCCTCAAGGCACACATGGAGGACGGCGGCACGGCCGCGTGCATCGAGCAGGACACCTTCGTCATTCGCCGCGGGCGCCTGCGCATTCCCATCGCGTCGACCGGGGAGGTGCCGCTCACGCTCGGCGGCGCCGCCCATTACCAGTACCAGAACATCCTGGCGGCGATCGCGGCGGCGTACGTGCAGGGGATGCGCTACGAGGACATCCGCGCGGGCCTGATGACGTTCTTCCCCTCGCCGACGCTGACGCCGGGGCGGATGAACCTGCTGCGGGTGGGTCGCGGCCACGTGCTGGTCGACTACGCGCACAACGCCGCGGCGATGGCAGGGCTGGTGGAGCTGGTGGGCCGGATCGACGCGGCGCGGCGGATCGCCGTCCTCGCGGGACCGGGGGATCGCCGGGACGACGACCTCCGCGCGCTCGGGCGCACGGCCTCCGGCTTCGATTACGCGATCCTGAAGGAGGACGACGACCTGCGCGGGCGGGAGCCGGGCGAGGTCATCGAGCTGCTGCGGCAGGGACTCATCGAGGGGGGCATGGCGCCCGACCGCATCCAGATCCGGCCGCGCGAGCGGGATGCGGTGGCGCGGGGTCTCGAGCTGCTGGGCGAGCACGACCTGCTCGTGATCCTCGCCGTGAACGTGCCGGACGTCCTCGAGCAGCTGCGGCCGATCTCGACGAGTCTCTGATCCGCCCGTCGCTCGCGACGGCCGCTGCGGGTGCCTACGGGCGCGCGCCCGCCGAGGCGGTTGCGCCCGCCTCGCGCAGGAGCGCGAGGACCTGGTCCCGCTCGTCGTGCACGAGGAGCACGAGCAGGTCGCCCGGGCGGGCCCACGCCAGGGCCCGCTCGACCGCCTCGGTTTCCGTCTCCGCATCGTCGATCGCCTCCGCGGCGAAGCCACGCGCCGCGAGTGACTGCCGCAGCAGCGCCCTGACCTCACCCGCCTCACGCCCGCGCCTGAAGTTGGCAAGCTCCTTCAGGACGATGCGGTCGGGCCGGAGGGCCAGGGCCGCTGCCGCGAGATCGGCGATCGCGGCGTCCTCGCGATCGCCGGCCTGGCCCAGGAGGAGCAACCGCCGCTCCGCAGGGACGGAGGCGAGGATGTGGCCGAGCGCGGCGAGCCCGTGCGGATTATGCCCGTAGTCCAGGAGGATCCGGATGCCGTCGAGTTCCAGCGACATCCCGCGCCCCGGATTGTCGGCGACCGGATCGAATCCCGCGAGCGCAGCGCGGATCGCCTCCGGCGACACCCCGAGCGCCAGGGCGAGCGCCGTCGCTGCGAGCGCGTTCTCGATCTCGTGCGGTGCGGCGACGTTCCCGGCGCACGGGACGTCGTCGAGCGTAGCGATCGTGCGGCGCCCGCCTCCGTACGCGACGACCTCGCCCGCTTCGAGCACCACCTCGCGGCCGGCGCCGGGCACGCGCCCGTCGCTGGAGAACCAGGTCACGTGCGGCAACGACGCTCCGCGCGCCCGGAGGAGCGGGTCGCGCGCGTTCAGGATCAGCGTGCCGGTTACCACCCGCGCCACGACCAGTTTCGCCTCGAGCAGCGCCTCGAGCGAGTCCACGCCGAAGTCCCCGAAGTGATCCTCGGCGATATTGGTGATCACCGCGGCATCCGCGCGCCGCACCGCGAGGCCGCGTCGCAAAATCCCGCCCCGCGCCGTTTCGAGAATCGCGACCGTCACCCGGCCGTCGCGAAGCGCCATCCGGGCCCCCATCGGGCCCGCGAAGTCGGTGGGGAGGATGATCTCGCGACCGATGGCCACACCGTCGGTCGTCGTATACCCCGGCACGTGACCGGCCTGGCGCGCCATCGCGGCCGCAAGGCGGACGGTGGAAGTCTTGCCGTTGGAGCCGGTGACGAGGCCGACCGGGACGTCGCTGAGCCGAGCCCACGGGACGTCGTCCGGAGACGGGAGGGCATCGGCGGGCCAGAGCATCGCGCCCGCACCGGAGCCGAGCGAGACGCCGTCGTCGTCGTAGAGGAAGGTGAGGCCCCGGCGTGCGGCCTCGGCCTCGAGCGCGAGCAGGCGGGGGTTCCGCTCGCGCGCCACCCGGCTGCGCAGCCGCTCGAGCTCGGCCGCGTCCGGCGCGTGTCCCGTCGCCTCGCGCCACGCGAGCTCGGCGAGCTCGGTGGCGGCGTACAGCGAGTCGCTCGGCGCGCTCACGAAGAGCCGGGCCCCCCCGCGAAAGCGCGCGACCTGCGTCGTCTCGCCGGCCCAGCCGACGGCGCGGAGCAGCCGCCGGGCCGCGGCGTCCCACGCGTCGGCCCGTTCGCCTTCGGTCTCCCCGAGCGGTACGTCGAGCGCGGCGCCGGTCCGGTCCCCGAGGAGATGAGGCCCGGTGATTCGACGGGCCTCGACTTCCCCCGTCAATCCTCGCCCTCGATCTCGCGCGCGATGCGGACGCCGCGCACGTCGCGGACGAAGGTGCGCGCGGCCTGCGGCTCGGGAGCGATCGCCGGCGCGGCCGGATGCTTCGCGGCGGCACCGTTGCCGGCGGCGCCGCGCCGCGCACTCCGCCGCTCGACTTCGACGGGGCGGAAGGACGAGATCTGCTCCCAGGTGCGGGCCACCGCATCGCCGAAGATGAGGAGGAGGTCCCCCGCCAGCGCCTCGGACAGCGCCTGCGCCGTCGCCTCCTGCTCGTCGGGGATCACGGCGATCTGCTCCGACGGCACCCCGAACTCGAGGAGCGCATCGCGCAGCATCAGGGGGATCTCGTCCGGTGTCCGCCCCCGCAGGGAGTCGTCCCGGCGGCAGATGTAGCGGTCGAACCACCCGGCCGCGATCCGGGCGATTTCCCTGACATCCTCGTCCCGGCGATCCCCCGGCGCGGCGAGCACCACGATGCGCCGGCCGCCCGTCTGCAGCCGGTCGACGAACTGGACCATCGCCTCCACCGCGGCCGGGTTGTGGCCGTAGTCGAGGATCACCTTGAACGGATGCTCGTCGAAGACGTTTCCGCGTCCCGGGGCCTGGAAGAACGTCGTGTCGAAGGTCTGCAGCCCGTGGCGGATGTTCTCGAGCTTGAGGCCCATGCTGAACGCCATCGCGGCCGCGAACATCGCGTTCTGCACATTGTGGAGGGCGCGGCCGTCGAGGGTGGCCGGGATGAGGTGTGCCGGGAGCAGCGGGATGTGCGCGCCGTGGTCGTAGAGCGTGATCATGCGCCCGGTCATGCTTCCCTCGAGCACGATCCCGCGGCCGCCGGCCTGGATGTGCTCGCGCACGAGCTCGTGATTCGGGTCCATCGTGACGTAGCAGACGTGCTTTGCGTCGGTGTGATCGGCCATCGCCAGGCAGAGCGGATCGTCGGCGTTGAGGACGGCAGTGTCCCGCGCCACCTCCACCACGATCCGCTTCACCTTCGCGAGCTCCTCCACGGTGTCGATGCCGCGCCGGCCCAGGTGGTCGGACTTCACGTTGAGCACGGCACCTACGTCCACCTGCCGCACGGCGAGTCCGGCGCGCAGGAGCCCGCCGCGCGCCACCTCGAGCACGGCGACGTCGACGAACGGATCGCTGAGCACCATGCGCGTGGCGCGGGGGCCGGTCATGTCGCCCGCCACGGTGCGCTGGCCGTCGATGTAGACGCCGTCGGTGGTGGTGAGCCCGACGTGATGGCCGGCGAGCTTGTGAATGTGCGCCAGCATGCGCGCCGTGGTGGTCTTGCCGTTCGTGCCGGTCACCGCCGCGATCGGAATCCGGCTCGGGGATCCCGACGGGAAGAGCATGTCGAGCACCGGCCCCGCCACGTCGCGCGGCTTCCCTTCGCTCGGCGCCATGTGCATCCGGAAGCCCGGTGCGGCGTTCACCTCGACGATGGCCCCGCCGACTTCCTTGTACGAGCGGGTGATGTCGCTCGTCAGGAAGTCCACGCCGCCCACGTCGAGCCCGATCGCCTCGACTGCCCGGACCGCCATGTCGGCGTTGTCGGGGTGGATGGCGTCGGTCATGTCGATCGCGGTGCCGCCGGTCGAGAGGTTGCCGGTGGAGCGGAGGAACACGCGCTCGCCGCTGGCCGGTACCGTGTCGCGCCCGTACCCGAGCTTGGCCAGCAGCGTCTCGGCGTGCTGGTCGATCTCGAGCCGCGTGAGGACCTTCTCGTGCCCGATGCCGCGCCGGGGATCCTCGTTCACCGCGGCCACCAGCTCCTCGATCGTGTGCACGCCATCGCCGATCACGTGGCCCGGGATCCGCTGGGACACGGCGGTCAGCCGGCCGTTCACCACGAGGATCCGGTGGTCGTAGCCGGTGACGAAGGTCTCGACGATCACGCTCCGGCTGTGCTCGCGGGCCACCGCGAACGCCTGCCGCACCTGGTCGGCGTCCACCAGGTGGATCGTGATGCCCCGGCCGTGATTCGCGTTGAATGGCTTCACCACCACGGGATATCCGATCGCCTCCGCGGCGCGCACGGCCCCCTCCGCCGTCTGCACCAGCCGCTGGACGGGCACCGGAAGGCCGAGGTTGGCGAGGAGCCGGTTCGTCTCTTCCTTGTCCGACGCGAGCTCCACCGCGATGTGCGAGGTGTTGCTCGTGACGGTGGCCTGGACCCGCCGGCGATAGCGGCCGTGGCCGAACTGGATCAGGCTGTTGGTCCCGAGCCGCATCCAGGGAATGCGCCGCTCCTCCGCCGCATGCACGAGCGCGGCGGTGCTCGGCCCGAGGGCGTGCCGCTGCGTGAAGCGGATGAAGTCGTCGCGTTCGGCCGCGAAGTCGAAACCCTCGGGCACGGCGTCCTCGTCCCGCAGCTCGCGCGGGAGGAGGCTCAGGAGCAGCGTGCGCGCGAGCTCGCCAGCCTCGAGCCCGACTTCCTCCTGCTCGTACTGGTAGACGATCCAGTAGTGTCCGCGAGGCCCGAGCGATCGCGTCTTGCCGAACGTGAGTGGATGCCCCGCCACGTTCTGCAGCTCGATCGCGACGTGCTCGAGGATGTGCCCAATCCACGTGCCGTCCCCCTCGTTGAGCCGGCGCACGAAGCCCCCGGGCTCGCCGTAGGAGCAGCCGTGCTGCGCGAGCCCCGGCAGCGCCGCGAGAAGGCCGTTGATGAACTCGGGCCCGAGCTTCGCCGAGGGCCAGTCCTCGAGGACGCCGAGGTCCACGTCGAGGCGGATGACGGGGAAGTGGGCATAGAGGTTCGGGCCCACGTACACGGCGCGGTCGAG
>JBLNHD010000210.1:0-3871 GCA_050268825.1 Gemmatimonadota bacterium | reverse complement strand
GGGATGAGCCCGAAGCGGAGCAGGTCGTCCGGCTCGACCTCGGCGTAGGGGTTCTTCCTGTCGAGCTCAGGCCGCGAGTCCCGGCCGCCGGCGAAGCCGATCTGCTGCCGCCCGGTGCGCGCCTCGATGATCTTCTCGAGGCCGTCGAAGGCGCCGCCGCAGATGAAGAGGATGTCCTTCGTGTTGATCTGGATGTATTCCTGCTGCGGGTGCTTCCGCCCGCCCTGCGGCGGCACGGAGGCGACGGTGCCTTCGAGGATCTTGAGGAGCGCCTGCTGCACGCCTTCGCCCGACACGTCCCGCGTGATGCTGGGGTTCTCGCTCTTGCGTGCGATCTTGTCGATCTCGTCGATGTAGACGATGCCCCGCTCGCACTCCGCGACGTTGAACTCGCCGGCCTGAAGGAGCCGGACGAGGATGTTCTCGACGTCTTCGCCGACGTACCCGGCCTCGGTCAGGGTCGTGGCATCGGCGATCGTGAAGGGGACGTCGAGGATGCGCGCGAGCGTCTGGGCCAGGAGGGTCTTGCCCACGCCGGTGGGGCCGAGGAGGAGGATGTTCGACTTGTCGAGCTCGACGTCTCCCTCGCGCCCGCCCGCGGCGTTGATGCGCTTGTAGTGGTTGTACACGGCGACGGCCAGTGCCCGCTTGGCCTGCTCCTGCCCGATCACGTACTGGTCCAGGACGTCCTTGATCTCGGTGGGCGTCGGGACCTGCGTGATGCTGTCCGCAACTTCGCGCTCCTCGTCCTCCGCCAGGATCTCGTTGCAGAGGGTGATGCACTCGTTGCAGATGTAGACCGACGGCCCGGAAATGAACTTCCGGACCGAGTCCTTCGACTTTCCGCAGAACGAGCAGCGCAGGTGCTTATCGTTCGACATAGGGCCGCTTCGTCGTCGGGGATTGGGGCGGGTAGGGGCCAGCCGCGGGGTGGTCCCCCGTAAAGTGGCCCCCCGGACGGCCTTGCGTCAAGTCGTGCGGGCCGGCGTCACCGAGGCGGGGACGAGCTCGGTCCGCGGGGTGAACACACTGTCGATGATGCCGTAGGTCCTGGCCTCTTCCGCGCTCATGAACCGGTCCCGGTCCATGTCCCGCTCGATCGTCTCGATAGGCTGGCCGGTATGGCGGCTGTAGAGCTCGTTCATCTTGGCCCGGAGATAGAGAATTTCCCGGGCCTGGATCTCGATGTCCGCCGCCGTGCCCTGGGCGCCGCCCGAGGGCTGGTGGATCATGATCCGGGAGTGGGGCAGGGCGCTCCGCTTCCCCTTGCGGCCGGCCGCCAGGAGGAACGAGCCCATCGAGGCCGCCATTCCCATGCAGATCGTGTTCACCGGGGCCCGCAGGTGCTGCATGGTGTCGTAGATGGCCATCCCCGCCGAGACGACGCCGCCCGGCGAGTTGATGTAGAGGTAGATGTCCTTGTCGGGATTGTCCGCCTCGAGGAAGAGCAGCTGGGCGATGATGATGTTCGCGACGTCGTCGTTGATGGGCGCGCCCATGAACACGATCCGGTCCATCAGCAGGCGCGAGAAGATGTCGTAGGTGCGCTCGCCGCGGCTGGAACGCTCGATGATGTACGGCGGGTACAGGGTGGCCATCGTCAGGACGTCGCCTCTTCTACGGTGGACTTGGAGAGGAGCCAGGCGAACGCCTTCTCCTCGGTGATGGCGCGCTCGAGTTCCGCGAGCCGGTTCGCCTTCTGCAACTGGGCATAGACCTGCCCCGCATCGACCCCGCGCGCCGCGGCCATCTCCGCGATCCGCGCATCGATGTCCCCTTCCGTGGCCGCGAGCCCCTGCTCCCGCACCACGGCGCCGAGGATCAGATCGCGCCGGACGTGGGACTCCGCGATCGAGTGGAACTGCCCCTCGAAGGCATGGACCTGCTCGTCGGGAATGCCGTAGGCGCTCGCGTACCCGTGCATGACGCGGTGCACCAGCGACTCCGGTGCCGGCACGGCGTTGGCCTCGGCCAGCTGATGTATCAGGTCGTCCCGCACGCGGGCGTCGGCTTCGCGGGAGGCGTCCCGCTCCAGGTCCTGCCGGACCGCCGCGCGCAGTGCCTCGAGCGTCTCGAACTCGCCCGCCTCCCGGGCAAAGGCATCGTCGAGTGCCGGGAGCTCCTTGCGCTTCACTTCGAGCAGCCTGATCCGGACCCGCCGGGTCTGCCCGCGGCGCGCGGCGTCCGGATGGTCGTCCGGGAAGCGGATGTCGGCCTCGACCTCCTCGCCGGGCGCGAGGGTCATGATCCGCTCTTCGAGGTCGGGGACCGCGCGGCCCTCACCGAGGACGAGGGGGTACGTCTGGGTGGGCGACGCCTTGCCCTCCTCGATCGGCGTCACTTCCACCTGCACCAGGTGGCCCGGCGCGGGCCGCTCTCCCTCGACCGGCAGCCAGGCCGCCTTCTGCTCGCGCATCGACTGCAGCTGCTCGTCCACGGCCGCATCGGTGACCTGGGGGAGGCTGCGCGTGAGCCGGAACCCTTCGGTGCGCTCGAGCGTGATCTCGGGCCGCACCTCGACGAGGATCTCGAACTCGATGGGGCTCCCCTCCTCGAACCGCAGGTTCCGGACACTCGGCTCGGCAATCGGCTCGAGCGACTCGGCGGTGCGCGCCGTCTCCCAGCTTTCCCGCAGCACCTCCTCGAGCACCGTCTGCCGGATCGCGTCGGTAAAGCGCTTCCGCACCACGGCTTCGGGGGCCTTGCCCTTCCTGAAGCCGGGGAGCCGGGCGCGCTGGGCGTAATAATTGATGGCCTTCTTCTCGGCCGCCTGGACGCGCTCGACCGGGACGGTGACCTTGAGGGACTTCGACGCCGCGTCTTCCGCGGTCTTTTCGACGGTGATCTGACTCATGGGCGCAATCTAGCCGTCTCTGTGGGCGGGGGTCAATTTGCGCTCCGCTTGACACTTGCGCCCCCTCCGGAGTCCTTACGCGATGCCCCGCGCCCTCGTGGTGGACGACGACCCGGCCATCCGCAACGCCCTCCGGAAGCTGCTCGGCAGGGCCGAGATCGACGTGGTCGAGGCCGCGTCCGCCATCGATGCGTTCGATGTGCTGGCCGCGGAGGACGGCATCGATGCGGTGGTGTGCGACGTGGTGATGCCGGGGATCGATGGCGTGACGTTCTACGATGCGGTGCTGCGCACGAGGCCGGCGCTTCGGAACCGCATGGTATTCCTCACCGGCGCCGCGCACGACCCGGGCGTGCACCGGTCGATCGAGCAGCGCGGGGTGCCGCTCGTGAGCAAGCTTTCCGACCTGCAGATCGTGGTGGACGCGGTGCGGCTGGCGCTCCTCAGGACTCCCTGACCACGCCCCCGTCGAGCATCTCCCGCACTTTCCACGCAAGACGCGTGGGCGTGAACGGCTTCGATTCGAGGGGCGATCCGGGCGCGAGGAGCCCGCGCTCGACCACGTCGTCCCCCGTGTAGCCGGACATGAAGAGGATCGGGAGGTCCGGCCGCAGCAGGCCAAGGCGCGCGCCGAGCTCGCGGCCGCCCATGCCGGGCATGACCACGTCGGACACGACCATCCGGACGTTCTGGCCCTCGCTCGTCACGAGATGCAGGGCTTCGGCCCCGTTCCGGGCCTCGAGCACGGTATAGCCGAACTCCCGCAGCACCCGGCAGGCGAGGTCCCGCACCACTTCCTCATCCTCCACGACCAGGATCGTTTCGCTTCCGCGCGCCGGCTGCCGCGGTGCTTCGACCGCCGGGGCCTCGCTGGGCGCGGCAACCTGGGGAAGGTAGACCTTGAAGACCGTCCCCTCGCCAGGCTCGCTGTACGCCCAGATATAGCCCGAGCTCTGCTTCACGATGCCGTACGCCGTCGACAGGCCGAGCCCCGTGCCCTTGCCGACCGGCTTCGTG
>JBLNHD010000209.1:0-2818 GCA_050268825.1 Gemmatimonadota bacterium | reverse complement strand
GAAGAGATCGAAGCGGCCCAGATAGTTCTCGCGCCGGCGCAGGCCGATCGTGACGCCTCCGGCATCGTTGTACCATGCCGCGGGCGAATAGCCCACCGCCTTTGCATCGCGGTAGACGCGGCGGTTGGTGTAGGTGTCGAGATAGTGCCGTTTCGGCTCGCTCCCCGAGAGGACGCCGAGCCCGCCGAAGCCGCGACGGTTGTTGAGCATGTTCCAGTCGTGCGTGCGGACTCGCGGATCGAGCAGCACGCGGCTGGGCCGCTCGGCGGTTTCGACCTCGACCCACTCGCGCGCCGCGAGGCCCCCTGCCCGGACGACGGCGGTGTCGCCGGCGGCGATCACGGCCACTTCCACCGGGATCCGCCCCGCCTCTCTTCGCACTACTTCGACCCGCGTACGCCAGCGGCCGTCGCTCGTGCGGGTCCGCTCGGCCCGGCCGATCGCGTAGTCGTAGAGCGGAGTTCCGTGCAGGAACTCGCCGAAGAAGGTCGAGAGGTCGAGCCCCGACACCTCCTCCGCCACACGGCGGAAGGCCTCCTCGTTCACGTGCCTGAGACGCCACCGCTCGTAGTACGTGCGGAGGATCCGGCGCATCGCGTCGTCGCCGACGATGTAGCGGAGCTGGTGGAAGAAGAGCTCGCCGCGGGTGTAGATGCTGGTGTTGTAGGAGTTGAAGTCGCGGTACGCGTGGCTCACGAGGCTCACGGGCTCGGAGTAGCCGTCGAGGTCGAGCTGCAGGATGTAGCTCTCGGTGCCGGGATAGGAATCGCCCAGCTCCGCCGCCTCCGCGAACCAGCTCGCCTGGAAGCTGGTGAAGCCTTCGTCGAGCCATCCCTCGCGCCATTCGTTGTTGGCGAGGATGCCCTGCGTGTAGTTGTGGCCGAGCTCGTGGACGATGAGGCCCTGGCTGGCGGAGCCGTTGTGCATCATCATCGGGAACTCGGTGCCACCGCCTTCGATGCGGTGCACGTTCGTCACCTGCGGCCAGGCGAACTTCCCGAAGAGCTGATCGAGCCACGCGAGGGCCGTCTCGGTGCGCTTGACGGCCACGCCGTCGCCCCAGGTCGCCTCGTCCCCCGGCTGGTAGAGCACGTGCACGGCAACGTCGTCGTAGCGGCCGCCCTCGTAGCGATACTCGGGATTGAGCGACATCGCGAAGTGGTGCACGTCCTCCGCGTACCAGAGGATCGTCTTGCGGCCCTCTTCGGGTGCGAGCTCCGGCGCGCCGTCGAAGGTGCAGCGGCCCGCGATCGTGCGGAACACCGGGGCGCGGTCGCCGTACCAGTCGCGGCGGTAGTCGATCGAGCGGCCGCGCATGCGGTTGGCGCGAGCCCATCCCGGATCGCCGCAGAGCGGCACGCCGGTGGCGCCGACCACCTGGTCTTCGGCGACATCGAGCGCCACGCGAAAGGTGGCGAATTCGCCATAGAACTCTCCGGCGGGATGGAGCGGGTTCTCGTTCCACCCGTGCCGGTCGTAGACGACGACCTTGGGATACCACTGGGCGAAGTCGAACCGCCGGCCACGGCGGCCCTGGCGCCGCGGCACCGTCGAGGGGCGCGCGTCCCACTCCATGTCGATCGCGAGCGACTCGCCCGGCGCGACGGGCGCCGGAAGCTCGAAACGCACGATGGTGCTGTCCGGCGCAAAGGGATAGATCGGCGTGACCGCCTGCCCGTCGATCCGGACGTTCCGCACGTGGTTGAAGGCGAAGTCGGGATCCGCGAGCTCGTTGAACCGGCGGCGGCCCTCGATCGAGTCCGCGTCGGCCCAGCGGGATGCAGGACGGAAGGCGTTGAGGTGCAGGTGGAGCGAGAAGGTCGCGAGCGTGTCCGGAGACCGGTTCACGTACGCGATCCGCTCCGTGCCCGCCAGGACCCCCGTGGCCTCGTCGAGGCGCGCGGTGATGTCGTACGCCACTTCCTGCTGCCAGTACGGCGCCGGCACGCGGGCAGGCGGCTGCTGAGCGGCCAGCGCAAGAAGTGCCAGGGCGACGGTCATGACGCTCGGGAAAACAGGTTCCGGGGGCTGGGGCGGCGGACGAGGAAAGATACCGGGGGGTGCGGGGAAAGGGGACGGGGGGCGGAGAGATGGTCATCGGTCGGCACCCCGCCGCGACAATTCTGCACGATGGCGCATTCCTTCGTGAAAATGCGAGTCCATCTCCTGTGGGCAACCAAGCATCGGCGTAACGTGATCGAGCCTGAGTGGCGGCCGGCGCTCTTCCGGAAGCTGGCCTCCATACCTCAATCGGCTGAGGCGCGGGTTCTCTGCGTGGGCGGGGTCAGGAACCATGTGCATCTGCTGCTGTCATGGTCCCCTTCCAGCGCCCTGAGCTGCGTGGCTCGCGACCTCAAGACCTGGAGCTCGCGGTGGATACGTAAGTCAGTCCCAGGGCAATCGTCCTTCAGCTGGCAGGCCGGGTATTCCGCCTTTACGGTGTACCACAGGAACCAATCCGAGCTGATCGGCTATCTCCTCAACCAGGAACGGCATCATGGCGAGAAGTCGCGGGTTGGGGGATGGCTTTTCACTCGCAGGGCACCGCAGGCCGCCACTGGGCGATCAGAGCCATCGGAGTTGCAGGCGGATTTAGAGCGGGTTTCGGGCACGGCCGGCTCCAGCATCCGCGGTCGGGTAGAAGTGATCGATCGGCCAGCCGTGCAGCCGGGCCGCGGGCATGCCCGCGGCTTGTTTGTTGAAGCTCCATGAGCTCCAGTGGCCCCGGGCTATAGCCCGGGGCCACTCGCGCTATAGCCCGGGGCCACTCGCGCTATAGCCCGGGGCCACTCGCGCTATAGCCCGGGGCCACTCGCGC
>JBLNHD010000208.1:0-10364 GCA_050268825.1 Gemmatimonadota bacterium | reverse complement strand
GGAGCTTCGTGCATCAGCGGACGCCGGCCACCGCCTGCTGCAGCCGGTTCGGATCGGCGCCCACCATGGTGCCGTCCGTGGCCTTCGTCCAGTACGTGCTGCTGGAGGAGAGCAGGAGGCCGTCGATCAGCCCGACGAGACTCGTGCTGCTCGGGTAGTAGTTCCCCGAGGGGTACATCGACGTCGGGGCTGCCACGACCACGTTGCCCGCCACGATCCCGTCGGGCGCGTAGTAGGCGATCGCCGTGCTGCCTTCCGCACGGCCGCTCCCGAAGATGCCGTACCGGCCCCGCGCCAGCATGTTGTTCCGCACCACGAGGCGGACGGTCGGCTGGCCGTCGAACATCACGGCCACGTCCTCGCCGAGCCCGGAGTTGTGCTCGATGCGGACGTCGCGCAGCGCGCCGAGGATCTGGAAGATCCGGCGGTCGCCCGCCTGGCTCAGCTGGCCCACGTTCTCGAACGTGTTGTGCATGATCGAGATCCGGTTAGCCGCGACGGCGCCGCCGCCGTTCTCCGCCTGCGCCGCCATGAGGTTCATGCCGCCCGGCGAATTGATCACCCGGTTATAGCGGAAGGTCACGTTCTCGGTGACGCACCAGGTGCAGCGCCCGCTCTGGTTCTGCGACTTGAGCACGACCGCGAAGCCGGTCTGCCCGTCGGCCCAGTTGTTCTCGAGGATGTTCCCCTCGATGAGCACCCGGCGCGCGTTCTTGAGCTCGAGCAGGTTCTTGACCGACCAGACCCCGCGCCAGGCGAGCGGCTTGTACAGGTGGTTCCGCCGGATCTCGATGTCCGACGGCACCATGCCGCTGAACTTCGGGTCGGCACCGCCGAACATCACGTTCTCGGCGGAGCCTTCGATGTAGTTGTTCACGATCTTGTACGGGCCGGGGCCGTACCATCCGGCAATGCCCTGAGCCTCGCCGCCGGCGATGTGGCAGTCGGAAAGCCGGCTGTCGATGATGCCGCTGCGCCGGTTGTTGAGCGCGAGGCATCGCTGGATCGTCTGCGTCGAGTTGCCGTGGATCCAGACGCGGTCGAGGATGATGTCGGACGACAGCTGGCTCGGGTCGGTGGCCGAGTCGGTGTAGTCACCGAGATCCACGAGCGCGTACGTCATGGCGGCTGAGCTGCGGAACTCGACACCCACGATGCGGTAGTAGCTCGCCGCCGGGCTGGTGGCCGTGCGGAGCGCCGGCATCGAGTTGTGCGTCACGATCTTGGCGAAGTTCCCCGCGCTCGAGGGCGTCACGCGCACGCCTTCGGGCGGGAGCGACGTCGCGGTCCGGATGGTGATCCAGCCCGTCCCTGCCTTGGCGGGGAGGACGAAATTCCCGGTGAACACCGCTCCCGGCGCCAGCTCGATCACGTCGCCGCGGGCGGCGTTGTTGATCGCCGTCTGCAGGTTGGCCCCCGCGGCGACGGAGATGGTGCGGCCCGTCTGCGCGGGATAGCGGGTATCGATGAACGTGCGCGGGAGCTCCGCAAGGCCGCTCGGCGACGGGTCCGGCGCCGGCTCGGGCGTCGGCTCGGGCTCGGGCGTCGGCGTCGGCTCGGGCTCGGGCGTCGGCTCGGGCTCGGGCGTCGGCGTCGGCGTCGGCTCGGGCGTCGGCGTCGGCTCGGGTTCCGGCGTCGGCGTCGGCGTCGGAGCGGGCGTCGGTGTCGGAGTGGGCGTCGGTGTCGGCTCCGGGGTCGGCGCCGGCTCAGGCGCGGGGGCCTCGGGCTCGGTCACCGGATAGAGCGGGGCGTCATTCGTCACCGTGACGACCGACGTATCGGCGAGCGTGGTGCCCTTGAGCACGGCGCGCACCACGAAACGCCCGGTCAGCCGCGAGACGTACTTGGTGCGTCCGATGACGTACCCGCGGTCGGGCACGAGCGACACGTTCGGTGCCTCGACGGTATCGCCGCCGTGCGTGATGCCGCGGACCCAGTAACGCAGCGTGTCGTTGACGCGCAGCGTCACCTGCGCCGGCGAGATCACCACGCGGGCGATCTGCCCCGGCGCGCTCGGCGTCGGGGTCGCCGGGCTGCCCGGCGGCTGGTTGTCCGGATCGGGCTGGGGGGCGGCGTTCGCGGAGACCGTGACCGTGGCCGAGTCCATGACCCGGCCGCCGTTGAGCATCGCGCGGACGACGAAGGTGCCCTCCAGGCGCGAGTGGTAGCGCATTCCCACGACATACCCGCGATCGGGGAGGAGCGAGACCGGCGCGGGCACCTGCTGGCCCGTGGCCGTGATCCCCCGCACCTCGAACCGCAGGGTATCGTGGGGCCGAAGCTCGATCCGTTCCGGCGTGATGACGAGGTCGGTGATGCTGCTGGTCTGCGAAAGGCTCGGCACGATCACCACGGTGGTGTCGGAGCTCGAGAGGCTGGCGCTGGTGCTCACCAGGCGATAGGTGCCCGGGGTCGAGGCGGAGAAGGCGGCGACGGTCTCGTTCTCGATGACCGAGTCGCGAAGCTCGCCGCCGTCGAGCGACGTCCATTCGGCATCGAGCGCCGGGCGCGCCCCGTCGGAATCGACGGCGTTCGCGCGGAGGGCGGTCGAGTGCGCAACGGCGATGACCGGGTGATCGGCCCGCGCCCGAAGCTTGACGGCGGTGGCAGAGAATTCAGCTGGTTTGTCGATGGGGGAGAAGGAGTCGGAGCATGCGGGAAGGGCAAGCATGCCGAGGATGGTGGCACGTCGGAGCAGGGCAGTCCGGCGGGACAGCAGGTGACGGAAAGTCATCGGATTCCTTCGATCGATGCGGTGTTTCAGGGCAGGCGACCGCCAAGGCGGCGCACCTCGAACGAACAAGGCGTGCGTCGTCGCTGGCGGTCCGGCGGGCATGGCGCGAAGGCTGTAGCCCCGTGACTCTGCGTCACCGCCTTTCGGCGGCTTTGCTCTGAGCAGCGGTTGGAACAGGCGGGAAGATCAGTCGAGACTTCTCTTGCCCAGGCGGCTCTGCGAGGGGGTTCCGAGAGCCGCGGCAAACTATCGCCGGCTGGGAATCACGTCTGTGACGGAAGTCACAAACATGCAAGTTGTTGCAGATTATACACTTATGGGGCGACGTCCGGGGTATTGCCTCCGTACTACTGCGGAGCGGTGTCAAATGAATGCACAGTTGCACCCTCGCTGGGGCACGAAAACGAAGAACCCGCGCCGGAGCGTCCGACGCGGGTTCTCGCGGCCAGGGAGGCCGGATCAGCGAATCCCGGACAGCAACTCGGTCAGCTTCGTCACGTTGGCGCCCGGCGTGAGTCCGCCGACGCCGGAGGTATAATAGGCACTGCCCGAGGTCAGCGTGTAATTGCCGCCGGCGTAGTCCGCCAGGCCGACGGTGAGCACGCTCTGGGGGAAGGAATTCCCCTCCGGGTAGATCGCCGGATTGGCCCCGATGAGGACGTTGCCGGCGAACACCGCACCCGGCGCAAAGTAGTCGAGGGCGGGCTTGCCCTCGCCCTTGCCGCTGCCGAACACGCCGTAGAGGCCGCGCAGGAGCAGGTTGTTGCGGATCACGAGCCCGCTCGCGGGCGCGCCGTCGAACATGACCGCCGCATTCTCGCCGAAGGCCGTGTTGTGCTCGATCAGGATGCTGCCGAGCTGTCCCAGCAGCTGGAAGATGCGCCGGTCGCCGGTGGCCGAGGCGAGCCCGACATCCTCGAAGACGTTGTGCGCGATGAGCATGCTGTTCGCCGGGATCGCCCCGCCGCCGTTGTACGCCTGCACCGCGACGAGATTCACGCCGCCCGGCGAGTTCACGATCTTGTTATAGCGGAACGTCACGTCCTCGGTGACGCACCAGGTGCACCGCCCCCCGTCGTTGATCGACTTGAGCACGATCGCAAACCCGGTCTGGCCATCGCTCCAGTTGTTCTCGAAGAGGTTCCCCTCCACGAGGACCCGGCGCGAGTTCTTGAGCTCGAACGAGTTCTTGACCGTCCACGCGCCGGAGGTCTTCCAGCTGAGCGGCTTGTAGAAGTGATTCCGCCGGATCTCGATGTCGGAGCCCACCAGGCCCTGGATCCGCGGATCCGCGCCGCCGATCATGAGGTTCTCGCCGGCGCCCGACAGGTGGTTGTTCACGAACTTGAGCGGGCCGGGGCTCAGCCAGGCCACGATGGCCTGCGAATCGAATCCCTTGATGTGGCATTCCGAGATCCAGCTGTCCACCACGGCGCTGGCGCGCGCATTGAGGACGATGCAGCGCTGGATGCCGTTCGCGGCCCCGCCGTGCACGTACACCCGGTCGAAGACGACGTCGGACGGAAGCATGTCGACGCTCGTCGCGGTGTTGTCGTAGTCGCCGATGTGCACGATGGAGTACGACATCGACGCATTCGAGGTGATCTCGACCCCCATGATCCGGTAGTCGCCGGCCGTCCCGCCGGCGGCGGTGCGGAGCGCGGGCATCGAGTTGGTGGTCACGATCTTGGCGTAGCTGGCGGCCTGTGCCGGAGTGACGCGCACCCCTTCGGCGGGCAGCGTCGTCGCGGTGCGCAGGACGATGGTCCCCGAGCCCGACTTGGCGGGAAGGACGAAGTTGCCGGTGTAGACCGCGCCGGCGGCGAGCTCGATCACGTCGCCGCGCACGGCTGCGTTGAGCGCACCCTGCAGGTCGCCGCCGTTCGGCACCATGATGGTCCGGCCGCCGGGCGCCTGATAGCGGGTGTCGAGGTAGACGCGCGGCATCTCGGCCGGCGATGCGCCGACTTCCGGCAGGGGCTCCGGCGTCGGCGTGGGCGCCGGCTCCGGCTCGGGAAGCGGTTCGGGCTCGGGAAGGGGCGTCGGCTCAGGCTGGGTGTCGTCCACCGGCGTAACCGGCGTGGCCGACTTCGGCACCGTGATGGAGACGGACGCTTCGACCGTCTCGGGGCCGCCCTGCCGCTTGAAGACGAGGATGTACTCGCCCGCCGTGTCGCCGGCGGTATAGAGGAGGCCGCTTGCGGTCCCGCCCGGCGCGGACTGCAGCACCGCGGCGACGGGAACGCTGTCGCCCGCGTCGTCGGCCCCGTAGATCGCGAACTGCTGCGACCCGCCCGCCACGAGCGCGGCGACCCCCGGCATGACGAACATCTTCGTGATCGTGATGCCCTGGTGCGGCACCGTCACCCGGGTCGTGTCGCGGAATCGCTTGCCGCGGTCGAAGCTCACCAGCCGGTACTCCCCTGGTTCGTCGGCGCTGAAGAACGTCACCACGTTCTTGCCGACGAGACTGTCCCGCAGGAGCCCGCCGTCCAGCGCCATCCAATCCGCCTCGATCGGTCGCTGGCCACCCGCCTTGGTGAGGGCGACGGCGCGCATCGGGGTGGGCTGCGCCGGGGCCACCGTCGGGTTATCCGAGGAGGCCAGCAGCGCGATGATTTCACTGTGGGAATCTAGAGGATCGAGAGTTGAGCCCAAAGGCCCGTTGTCGCGGCAGCCCGCTGCGGTCAGCGTCAGGCCCACGAACACGCTGCTGCGCAGCAGGGCCAGGCGGCGGGAAAGCTTGTGCCGGTACGTCATTGGGGTCTCCTCGAGGTCGGGACGCGAACAGGCCGCCGGCAGCCACACCCGGGCAGGGGTGTGTCAGCGCTGGCGGCTCGGCTGGCGTCGCGATCGGCTCGCGGTAGCCCCGTGGCTCTGCGTCACCGCCTTTCGGCGGCTTTGCTCTGAGCAGCGCGGGAACGGTGGCCGTTCCCTGGTAAACGGACTTCAGGGGGTGCGCGAAGTGACTGGCAATATTCCTGCCAGTATGGAGGGGCGGCCTAAGCTGTTGTAAAACCGGATGGTGCAATGTGTTGCAGTTGGTGAAAGGCGCGCCCCGCCGTCGTGATTTGCGATAGGCGCGACCTCACGCGGCTGCCGCGGCGAACATCGGCGTCGAGCGGGCCAGGGTGCCGGTCCGCAGAGCCGAAATCCACAGATCGAGCACCAGGAGCCGCCACATCAGCCAGGAATGATCCCGCCGCCGCGCCTGATGCTCCGAGACGAGCCGCGCCACGCCCCGGGGCTCGACGAATTCGTAGATCGGCGAGTCGGGGCGGAGGAGCGCCATGGCCCGGTGGCGGAGGTCGCCGCGCAGCCATTCGGGGAGCGGCACCGCGAACCCCTGTTTCGGCTTGGTGAGCACGATGTCCGGCACGATGCCCGAGATCGCCTTCCGGAAGATCCACTTGCCCGTGCCGTCGCGCAGCTTGAGCGCCGACGGCAGCGCCACGGCGAACTCCACCAGCGGATGGTCCAGGAGCGGCACCCGCGCTTCCAGCGACACCGCCATGCTCGTGCGGTCCACCTTCGTGAGGATGTCCCCCGGCAGGTAGGTCTGCAGGTCCACCAGCGTCATCCGGGTGAGGAAATCGCGGCCCGCCGCCCGGGAGAACCAGGGGTTGAGGAGCAGGTCCAGCTGCGGCAGGCGCGCGGCCATCTCGGGCCGCGCCACGCCCCCTTCCCGCTCGGCGAGGGCTATCGCCACGGTGGCCGCGTAGCGCCCCTGGCGCGAGCGCCCCAGGTCGAGGATGCGGTTCCGGCCGAACGCCCCCTGCGGGAGCTGCCGCCCCAGGGCGCTGACGCCCATCCGCGCCGGTGCCGGCAGCGTGCGGCGCATCATGAGCTCTGCGTAGCGGGTATAGCCGGCAAAGAGCTCGTCGCCCCCGTCGCCGGAGAGCGCCACCGTGACCTTCCGGCGTGCGAGCTCGGCAACCAGGTAGGTCGGGAGGGCCGAGGGGTCGGAGAACGGCTCATCGAAGCAGGACACCACCCCCTCGACCAGATGGTCCGCGTCCGGCCGGACGACGAGCTCGGTATGATCGGTGCCGATCGCACGCGCCACGGCGGCGGCGTGGGGGGCTTCGTTGTAGCCGGCGTCGTCGAAGCCGATCGAGAACGTCTGGACCCGGCGCATCCCCTCGCGGGCCATGAGCGCGACGACGGTCGACGAATCGAGGCCACCCGACAGGAAGGCGCCGAGCGGCACTTCGGATTCGAGGTGCGAATGCACGGCGTCGGCAAGGAGCCGCCGGAGCTCGGCGACGGCGTCTTCCTCCGAGATGGGCCCCATTTCCGGCCGGACCGGGGACCAGTACTCGCTGACCTGCAGCCCTTCCCCGCGCGACCAGGTGAAGCGGTGGCCCGGCGCGAGCTTCTTCACACCGCGGAAGATGCACAGCGGGTCGGGGACATAGCCGAGCGAGAGATACCAGGCCACGGCATCGTGGTCCAGCTCCGGCCGGAACCGCTCGAGCGCGAGCAGCGATCGGAGCTCGGAGACCCAGGCCACCCCGTCCTCCCCCTCCCAGTAGTAGAGCGGCTTGATCCCGACGCGGTCGCGTGCCACGAGGAGGCGCTCGCGCCGCGCATCCCAGATCGCGAACGTGAACATCCCCCGCAGGTGCCGGACGACGTCGTCGCCGTACTCCTCGTACCCGTGGACGATGGTCTCGGTGTCGCTGCGCGTGGCGAAACGGTGGCCCTGGCGCTCGAGCTCGCGCCGCAGCTCATGGTGGTTGTAGATCTCGCCATTGAACACGACGTGGATCGAGCCGTCCTCGTTGGCGATCGGCTGGTGCCCGCCCGCCACGTCGATGATGCTGAGGCGGCGCATTCCGAGGCCCACGCCGGAGACGGCGCGGAGCCCTTCGTCATCGGGCCCGCGATGGCGAATCGCGTCGCACATCCGTGCGAGCTCGGCCCCATCGGCTTCCCACCCCGCGAACCCTGCGATGCCGCACATCGCTCAGGCTCCCTGCGGCAGCGGGACGGCCACGCCGCTCGCCGCGGCCAGCTGCGTCCGCTTCCACTCCGCCTCGATCGCCGCCGCCATGGCCCAGATGAGGGCGATGTGCACGTAGAGGAAGGCGAGCTTCCCGTACGATCCCCAGACCCCAGCCACGAGGAAGGCGATCAGGCCGATCTCGAGGTACCGGAGCTGCTGAACTGCGCTCGGCAGCAGCACCCCGCAGCGACGGCGCACCCCGCGGCTGCGCGAGATCGTCACGCCGACCAGCAGGAGGAAGAGCAGAAGCCCGGGATAGCCGTTCTCCGCGGCGAACGTGAGGTAGGTGCTGTGCGCATCGCGCTTGCCGAGAATCGCGGACACGTCGCCGTTGGCGTACTGATACGCGCCGAGTCCCACGCCCGCCACCGGATGCGCCTGCACGATCTGCGCGCCCGCTTTCCAGATCATCCAGCGCTGCTCCGCCGAGCCCTCGGCGTCCACCGCGCGGAGGTTCTCGGTGTCCGTCACGTTCGCGAGGCCGCTCATGCGCTCCCAGACCCCCTTCGGGGCCACCGCGACGGTGAGCGCGCCGACGAGGGTCAGCACCGCGAGGCTCCGGAGCTTCCGCTTGTGCCCCGCGATGGCGAGCAGGGTGAAGACGCCGAGGCCGAGCATCACCGCGCGCGACTGGGTCATCAGGATGACCACCGGGAACACGCCGAGGGCGAAGAGGGCGCCGAGCCGGATGATTCCCTTGCGCTCGGTCATGATGAGCCCGAGCGCCATCGACAGCTGCAGCAGCGTGAGCGCCGCCATGTCGTTCGAGTTCTCGTAGATGTAGTTCCACGCCGCGCGGCCGAAATCCGCGTTGCCGGTCAGGTAGTTGATGACCGTGCCGCGGGCCGGGTGCGAGCCGAAGCAGGCGAGGAAGAAGACGATGAAGAAGCGGATCTGCGACCGCGAGCGGAGCGCGTTCACGGTGGCGACGAGAATGAGCCCGACCTTCACCCCGTTCCAGATCTCCTCCACCACGACCGTGGGGTAGGGGGAGAGCATGAGGCCGACGCAGGCCCAGATGAGGAAGGCGAAGTAGAGGATCGCCGACGGGGGGAAGCGCAGCTGGCCGCGCAGGAGGAAGAGGCCGAAGAGCGCGCACGCCATCGCGACGTCGCCGACCGGGAGCCGGTACGTCGTCGTGACGAAGATGTAGAGCAGCACGCCGATGAACGAGAGCGACCACTCGACATTGCGGAAATGCGACGCGACATGCCGGATGTACTCGCCGAGCGAGACGAGCTGGGCTCGCGTTGCCGGCGGCGCCGCAGGCCCCGCCCCGAGCTGGGGCCCAGCCGTGACCGGCCGGGCCGTGCCGTTCAATGTCAGCGAGCGCTGGGTGCGCCACCCTTCTTCACGGCGTCTCATCGTCTGACGAGTTCCTCATAGAGCGAGAGCAGGCGCCCGATCACGGCCGCCTGGCTGTACGACGTTCGCGCGGCCTCGCGCGCCGCGAGGCCCATGCGGGCCGCGTCGTCGCGCTGCTCGAGCATGCCGGTGATGCCCGCCGCAAGCGCCGCCGGGTCCCGCGGCGGCACGAGCCTGCCCGTGAGGCCGTCCGCGATCGCATCGGGCGTCCCGCCCACGCGCGTCGCGACGATCGGCCGGGCCGCGGCCATGGCCTCGACGACCGAGTTCGGGAAGCCCTCGCTGAGCGACGACAGCACCGACACGTCGAAGAGATGATGCGGGTTCGGCCGGTGCGGTCGCGTGCCGGCGAACGTCACCGCGGATGCGACCCCGAGCTCGCCCGCCAGCGCTTCGAGCGCCCCGCGCTCGGGGCCGTCGCCCACGAGCACCAGCCGGACAGCGGGGTGCCGCTCGCGCACGGCCTGGAACGCCCGCAGCAGCGTCGCATGATCCTTGACTCGGGCGAGCCGCGCAACGATGCCGATCACGCTCTCGCCCGGATGGACGCCGAGCGCGGCGCGGCCGGCGGCGATCGCCTCCGCATCCGGGACCTCGAAGGCACCGGCCTCGACAAAATTCGGCACCACCACGATCCGGCGCGCCGCCACGCCTTCGTCGTGCTCCAGGGAGGTGGCGACGGCCTGGCTGTTGGCGAGCACCCGGTGCCCCACCCGATAGGCGATGCCGTTCGCGGTTCGAAGCACGGGATCGGGGAGCGTATTCGACCAGCGGCGGCTGACGACCACCGCCCCCACCCCGGCAAGGCGCCCCGCCACGCTGCCGAACACGTTCGAATACATGTCATGGCAGTGCACGACGTCGATCCGCTCCGCGCGGAGCAGCTGCACCAGGCGCCGCCCCTCCTTGAGCGTGCGCCGTCCGCGGAGCGACCCGATCGGGAAGTGGTGGACGGCCACACCGAGCCGCTCGTAGCGCGCCCGGAGCTCGCCGTCCGCGCCGAGGAGTGCCACCGTGAGCCGCACGCGGGCCGGGTCGAGCGCCTCCGCGGTACGCACCGCATTGAGCTCGGTGCCGCCGATGCCGAGGTTGTCCACGCAGAAGAGCACCCGGATCGGTGGTCGAATTCTCTCGGCGTCGATCCGGGTTCTTCCCGGCAGCGTGTCCGTGCTCAGCGCTTCCTCGGCAGGTCGGGGCGCCGTGACCGGGAACTCGACCGAGCCGCCCGTGCCTTCGACCGTCACGCTGTACTCGACC
>JBLNHD010000207.1:0-5056 GCA_050268825.1 Gemmatimonadota bacterium | reverse complement strand
GGAATCCGACCCGGCCCTTCTTGCCGTGGGTGGGCCAGGTCTGTACGTCGAGGGCACCGGCCCGCAGGAGAGCCTCCCGGAGTGGATCCACATATTCCGGGCTCAGGTCGTCCACGTCTGTGGTGAGCACCACAACCTCCCCGGGCTCCTCCGAGGCATCGGCGAGGAGCAGGCGCAGCGCATTCGGATAATGGGCTGGATTGCGTCCTCCGGCCCCCCAGGCGCCCCCCTGCACTGCCCGCCACCGCTCAGGGGGCGCCCCTTGGCTCAGTACCCGGAGCAGCACGGCGCCGGTGGGCGTCGTGGCCTCACCGGTCACCGGGCCGTTCGGGGCGATGTCCAGCCCCTCGATCAGGATCGACGTCGCCGGTGCCGGGACGGTCATCCGGCCGTGCGCCGCATGCACCCATCCCTCACCCAGGGCCACCGGCCACGAGTAGATGCGGCTGATGCCGAGCTGCTCGAACCCTTCGATGCCTCCGACGATGTCCACCAGCGCGTCGAGGGCGCCGACCTCGTGCAGCGCCACTTCCCGTGCCGGCATGCCGTGGACTCTTCCCTCGGCCTCGCCGAGCAGCTCGAAGGCTCGCACGGCGCGCTCCCGGACCCAGCCCGAGAGCGGCGCCGCCTCGATCATCGCGATCAGTTCGCCGATGTGCCGGTGGCCGTGGTGATCGTCCTGGTCGTGCGCATGGGCGTGACCGACGCCAGGGGAATCGGGGTGGTGATCGTGCGGCGCCTCGTGATGGTGCCCGTGGGCGTGGGCGTGGGAGTGCGGTTCCCCTGGGGCCTGGGCGTCCGCCGGCCCTTCGGTGCGACCGCCAGGCAGCGAGACGAGGACCCGCCGGGCCCGGATCCCGCAGCGATCGGCATGCGACAGCTCGATGGACACCTCGGGGCATCCGAGTCGCGCCGGAAGACCCTGCAGCCAGGCGGGCGAAGCACCGGCGGCGACGAGCGCCCCGAGCAGCATGTCCCCGCTGATTCCTGCCGCAGGATCGATGATCGCGAACCGGTCCGTCATCTCAGCCCCGGGTGGTGGAAGGCGATGCCCGAGTGCACCGCGCTCGGGGCCAAATATCGCTGGACTCAGCCGGCCGGCAACTCGGCTGCCGGCCGATAGAGCCATCCTGCGCCGGTATTGAATACCACGATGCGCTCGTCCGCCCGGAGCGCGCGTGACTGCAGGAGGAGCTGCGCCCCCGCGAGCGCCGCGCCGCCCTCAGGGGAGATGTCGATGCCTTCCAGGCGCGACACGGACGCGGCGGTCCGCGCGAGGAGCTCGTCCGAGACGGCCACCGCACCACCACCGCTCGCCGCGATGGCCTCGAGCATGAGCCGGCCGCCCAGAGGTGCCGGCACCCGCAGGCCGCTGGCGAGCGTCCACGGCGCATCCCAGGGCTCGCACCGCGGCGCCCCCGCCTCGAACGCCCGGACCACCGGGGCGCATCCGGCCGCCTGAACCGAGTACATGCGCGGCAGCGGCCCCGTGACCCACCCCGCGCCGAGCAGCTCGCCGAACGCCTTCCACATCCCGATGAGTCCGGTCCCGCCGCCGGTGGGGTAGACGAGCGCATCCGGCAGTTTCCAATTAAACGCGAGCGCAATCTCGAGCCCGAGGGTCTTCTTGCCCTCGATGCGGTACGGCTCCCGCAGGGTGGACAGGTCGACGAACCCGGTTTCGGAGGCGTACGCACGTGCCGCCTTCCCGCAGTCGCCGATATGGCCGTCGAGCAGGGCCACATCGGCGCCGAACACTTCCATCTGCGTCAGGATCGTCGCCGGCGTCGAACGGGGTGCGAAGACCCGCACCGGCAGCCCTGCTCTCGCGCCGTACGCTGCAGCGGCCACGCCCGCGTTGCCAGCTGTAGGCAGGACGAACCCGGCGGCGCCGGCGGCCGTAGCTCTGGTCACCGCCGCGGAGAGTCCCCGCGCCTTGAACGAGCCGGTCGGATTCGCCGATTCGTCCTTGATCCACAGGTCGGAGAAGCCGAGCGCGGCACCGGCTCGCCGTGCATGGAGCAGCGGCGTATCGCCCTCACCGAGGGAGACGGGCTCTTCGGTGGGCATGATCGGGAGCCACGACCGGAAGCGCCACATCCCGTGACGGCGCCGTATCTCGGTGCGGTCCACGATCGTCTGCGCCCGGGTCGGGTAGCGGACGAGCCACGGCTCGCCGCAGGCGCAGACGCCGGGAAGGCCTTCGGGACCGCGCCTGGCTCCGCATGCCGTGCATTCGAGGGCCCAGTCGAGGTCGAGCGCGGTGGTGATGCTCATGGACGGTGGCTCACGTCGGATGCTCGCGGAGATGCTCGAGGACGCGATCCGCGAGCGTGCGGGAGAAGCCGGGCACTTGCGCCAGCTCGGCGGACGTGGCGGTCCGGACGCCGGCGAGGCTGCCGAAGCGCTCGAGCAGCGCCCGCCGGCGCGACGGGCCGACCCCCGGAATGTTCAGCAACTCGGACGTGATGGTCCGTCGCGTCCGCCGATTGCGGCTGTACGCCAGGCCGAAGCGATGGGCCTCATCACGCGCCCGTTGGAGGAGGCGCAGGGACGGACTGCGGCGCGAGAGGCGCAAGGGCTCGGCACGACCCGGCAGGAAGACCTCTTCGTCCCGCTTCGCCAGGCTCACGATCGGGAGGTCGGTCACGCCCAGCACGCGGGTTGCCTCCACTGCCGCGTTGAGCTGTCCCTTGCCGCCGTCGATCACCATGAGATCCGGCAACCGCAACGCCTCGTCGCGGCGCCGGGTGATGAACCGGGTGACGACCTCCTGGATCGCCGCGTAGTCGTCCTGCTCGGCGAGACCCTTGATCCGGTACTTGCGATAATCGCTCTTCCTGGGACGCCCCGCCTCGAACCAGACGAGCGACCCCACCATGTCGCGCCCCTGATTGTGCGAGATGTCGATGCACACGAAGCTCCGCGGCACCACGCTGAGTCCGAGGTCGCGGCCCAGCGCGTACACCGGGTCCTCCGCGCGCTCTTCCGTCTCGAAGGATTCGAGCCTGAGGCTCTCGAGCAGGTGCCGCGCATTCACGTCCGCGAGCTCGATCCAGCGTCCGCCGGTCCCGCGCTGGGGCTGCAGCCATTCCGTGTCCGGCAGGACCTCGCGGAGCGCGTCGAGATCCGCCGGCGGAAACGGCAGCATCAGGCGTCGCACGCGCCCTTCGGCGCTCGTCGCATAGTACTGTACGAGGTACCCCGAGAGGATCGCTTCGTCGGCTTCCTCGTCGACGCCTTCGAAGAACCGGTGCTCGCGCCCCACCACCCGCCCGTCCCGCACCCGGACGAGGACGGCCACGGCGTCGTCGCCATCGCGCGCGTAGCCGATGACGTCCGCGTCGCCGGTGCCGATCACCTCGACCGACGACGGCTCCTCCAGCTTCTCCAGCCACTTGAGTGCGTCACGCAGTTCCCGGGCGCGCTCGAAATCCTCGCGCTCGGCCGCGACGAACATCGCCTGACGCACGCGATCTCGCACGTCACTGGTCCGGCCCTCGAGAAAATCGAGCACGTCGGCCACCATCGCGCGATAGTCGGCCTCGGACTGCCAGCCGACGCACGGCGCCTTGCAGCGGCCGAGGTGGTGATCGAGACAGGGGCGGTCGCGGCGCTCGTTCGGAAGGTCGTCGTGACAGCTCCGGACCGTGTAGAGACGGCGAATGATCGCCAGCGTGCGCCGCAGCTGGCCGACGTCGGTGTACGGTCCGAAGTAGCGGGCGCCGGGGATGTCGCGCTTGCGGGTGACGAGGACGCGCGGGAACGGTTCGCCGAGGGTCACGGCGATCGAGGGATAACTCTTGTCGTCCCGCAGCCGGACGTTGAAGCGCGGCCGGAATTCCTTGATCAGGTTGTTCTCGAGCACGAGCGCCTGGCTGTCGCTCGCGACCACGATGGTGTCGACGTCCGCGACGAGCCGCATGAGCAGTCGATTCTTCGGGCTGTCGGCGAAATCGGCGCTGAAGTAGCTGCGGACCCGGCTGGAGAGGCGGCGCGCCTTCCCGACGTACAGGACGTTGCCCGCCGCGTCCTTCCACAGGTACACACCGGGGCCGTCGGGGAGCGTGTCGAGCTTGCGTTGCAGCAGATCGTAGGGCATTGCAGTCATCGTATCGATCGTCGCGCGAGCCCCCGGGCTTCGGGCACTCCGAGCGCGTAGGTCGTCAGCAGGTACAGGATCCCGAAGGTGGCGGCCGCTACGAGTCCCTCGAGCCGGCCGACCGCCGGCAGCGCGAGGTGCACCGCCCATGCCCCGGCCCCGCCGACGAGGGCGGCGGCGAAGAGCCGGACGAGCAGCCCGCCCTCCACGCCGGTCGAGCCCACCCGGCGATTCATGCCTCGGCGCAGGAGCGTGAATTCTACCCAGGCGGCGAGGCTCGCGCCGAGGGCGAGGCCGGCGGTGGCCCAGCGCGGGTCGATTCCGGCCGCGCGCGGAACGACCAGCCCGAGCAGCCAGCCGAGGAGCACGCCGGTCGCGACGCGCGCCATCGCGATCCGGACCGGAGTCCGCGTATCGCGCAGCGCATAGTATGAGGAGGAATAGAGTCGCCCGAGCGTTGCGGCCAGGAGGCCGACGGCCGATGCGGCCAGGATGCTCCAGACGGTGACGCTGTCCGCCGCGGTGAACCGGCCCGACTGGAATACGACGGCCGCGAGGAGATGTCCGATCGAGGCGAACGCCACGGCCGAGGGTATCACGAAGAACGCGATGCGCCGGAGTCCGGCGTCGAGTCGCCGCCGGAGCTCTGCGGCGATCTCGGCCTCGCTGCCGCGCGCGGAAGACATCGCGGGCAGTTCCGCCGCCGAAACCGCCATGCCGAAAAGGCTCACCGGCAGCGTGGCGAGGAGCTGCGCATAGCCCAGACTCGCGACGGCCGTCGCCGAGATGAGGCTTGCGAGGAGCGTGTCGACGTACCCGCTGACCTGGGTTACCCCGCGCGCGAGGGAGACCGGCAGGAAGTTCCGCAGCACCGTGCCGAGCGAGGGCGTCCGCCCCGCGAGGGATCCGTGTAGCCCGCCGAGAAGCCGGAGCACAGTCGGCAGCTGGACGAGC
>JBLNHD010000206.1:0-4847 GCA_050268825.1 Gemmatimonadota bacterium | reverse complement strand
AAGAGGTGGTCGCCGGGCGTGTCGTGCATGTAGATGTCGAAGCGGTTCGGGAAGAGGAACTTCACGAGCCCGAGCGCATTCCGAGGACCCGGCTTCTGCCGGATCATGTACGGAAAGTTCGTGCTGTCGAGATCGTTCCAGTCCACCGATCCCGGGTCCACCGGCTCCGAGCCCTTCGCGGGCACCACCTCGTACTCGTTGCGCACGAGGTACGATTCGTTCTGCTGCACCTGCGGGAGGATCTCGTCGAGCGCAATGCTGGACGGCACGTTCCAATACGGGCGGAAGACCACCTGGTTCATCGTATCGGCGAAGACGGGGGTCGTCCCGTCGTACTCGTCGCCGACGATGACACGCATCGTGAGGACCTCCCGCCCTTCGTCGTACGCGTGAAGCTGAAAATCCGGAATATTGACGGCCACGTAGCGCGACCCGAACTCATTGGGCAGCCAGCGCAGCCGCTCGAGGTTGAGCTCGATCTGCCGGATGCGCCGCTCCACGGGGACCTTCATCGCGGCGATAAGGGCCCGGTCGACTCCCTTCCCCGGTTCGAGGCCGAAGCGCCGCCGGAACCGCTCGACGCCGGCATCCACTGTCCGGTCGTAGGTCGTGAGCGCGACCGCCGACGAATCGAGATCGCCCTCCAGGACGAGCCGTCGCACGATCGCTGCCACCGGGGCACCCGAGTCCCCCTCGGCCACCGGAGCGGACACCTCCGGAAATCCGCCCTGCGCGGCGATGGCCGCGTAACGCGCGCGCGCCTCGAGCAGCGCCCGGTAATCCGGCTGCCGCGGCAGGAAATCGGCGAGCGCCTGCTCCAGGTCCTCTGCGGCTGCTGCCTGGCGGAGGGTGCTGTCCACGGTCACGCGGCGCGTGCGGATGAACCAGTCCTGGTTCACGCGGGAGGGGTCGAGCCGGCCCGACAGGAGGTGCCGGCCGTAGTCGACGTAGAGCGCCGTGAGCCGGAGGTCGAGCTCCGCGAGCTCGGCGGCGGTCGTCTCGCCATCCTTGTACGCGCGCTGCAGCGCGTCGCCTAATCCGTCGAGGTCGTATTCAGCCGTGCGGAGCCCCTGATCCTCCGCCGCGGCCACCGCTTCGACGAGCACGCGCGCGCGCTTCTTCGGAGCGCCGCTTTCTACCCAGAGCGGGTCGCCACCCGCGTCCGCGTAGATCTCGCGCGATACCTTCCAGAACGACGCCTCGACATACTCGGGCGGCGTGGAGTCCGTCAGCTCCGCCGCCAGCGCGGCGTGGATCTCCTCCCGCGAGATGCCTCCGCACCCGCCGAGAGCGGTGAGCGCGCACAGGAGCACAGGCTGGAGCAGACGGCGCATGGTTCCCCCCACGTCGTTGGCATGTATGGACTTCCAAGTGAAAACCCGGACGAGCCAAGGGTATGGCCCGCCCGGGTTTTCCGCCGTGGGGGCGGTCACATGCGGATGGCTTCGATGGCGAGTGTGATCTCCACCTCATCGCCAAGGAGAACCCCGCCACCTTCGACGGCGCGGTTCCACACGATCCCGTAGTCGGTGCGGTTGAGCTTGCCCGTAGCGCTGAATCCGATTCGCTCGCGCGGGGTGCCCTCGCCCATCCGGCCGAGGAATTCCCCGGTAAGGACTACGGGCTTGGTGACGCCCTTCATCGTGAGCTCGCCGGTGACGGTGATCTGGCTGCCGTTCACTTCGACCCGGGTGCTCCGGAACGTGATGGTCGGATGGCTGGCCACATCGAAGAAGTTCTCCGACCGGAGGTCGGCATCCCGCCGCTCGTGCCGCGTGTCGATGCTGGCGGCCTGAATCGTCACGTCCACGGAGCCGGTGGACCAGTCGGCCGGATCGGCGGTGATGGTGCCGGCCCAATCGCGAAATGTCCCGTTCGCGCGGCTCATCAGGTGGCGGATCCGGAACGTCAGCTCCGAATGCCCCACATCGATCCGGTAGGTGGCGGTATCGGCTCCCGCCGGCAGCGCTGCCGCCGCGGGAATCGACGGCACCGCGGCGGCACCGGGAACGGACAAGGTCAGCAGGGTCAGCAACGACAGCATCGGGCCTCCGAGGGTGTATGCGCGCCCATCGCGCGCCAGAAAAATAGTACGGGGCGCGGGGGGTAAATGTTGCGGCTATTTTCGTCGCATGCCCATCCAAGCCGCCGCCTGACGGTGCGGAGCGCCCGCCGACTGCTGCAGGCCGCGGCCCCGCTCATCGTTCTCATTGCGATGCCGGGGGCGGTCTTCGAGCTCGACCGTTACCTCGTACCGAAGGAGCTGGTGCTCCATCTGGCCGCGTTCGGTGGCGCGCTGCTGGCGCTGCGTCACGCCCGCCGGATGCCGGTCGCCACGGTGGACCTGGCGCTTGCCGGGTTCGCGCTCCTGAGCATCGTGTCCGCCGGCTTCGCGACGAACCCCTGGCTCGCTCTCCGCGCCACCGCCGTCACGCTCGCCGGACTCGCGCTCTTCTGGACGACGCGCGGCATCGCCCGGGCCGGGCTGTCGCGGCCACTCCTGGGGATGCTGGCCTTTGCGACCGTGCTCGGCGCCGCCACGGGCCTGCTGCAGGCCTACGGCCTCGAGCTCCCATTCGCCTCCCCGCGGCGTGCACCGGGGGGATCGTTCGGGAATCGCAACTTCATGGCGCACCTGACCGCGATCGGCCTCCCGCTGCTCGCGTTCCTCACGATCGACTCCCGATCGCGTGCCGCCCCGTTCCTGGGCCCGCTTGGCATCGCGATCTCGGCAGCGGCACTCCTGCTCTCGCGCTCGCGGGCCGCCTGGCTGGCGGTCGCGGCCGGGCTCACGATCTTCCTCATCGAAGGCATCCTGGTGAGCGGCCTCTGGCGCGACCCGCGCATCCGCCGCCGGATCGCGGCAGCGTTCGGCGCGGCGGCGGCCGGGCTCATCCTGGCGCTCGCGCTCCCCAATACGCTCGAGTGGCGCTCGGATTCGCCCTACCTCGAGACGCTCGCCGGCGTGGCCAACTTCAGGGAGGGGAGCGGCCGGGGGCGTCTCATTCAGTACGAAAATTCGCTGCGCATGACGCGGGATCATCCGGTGCTCGGCGTGGGTCCGGGAAACTGGCCCGTCGAGTATCCGCGCTATACGACCCCGGGCGATCCCGCCTACGACGCCGGCGACCCGATCCCGACCAACCCGTGGCCCAGCAGCGACTGGGTAGCGATGATCTCGGAGCGCGGCGTCCCGGCCACGCTCCTCTTGATCGCGGCCAGCGCCGCGATGGCGCTCGTGGGCTGGCGGCGCTCGCGCCAGGAAGGCCGCACTTCCGAAGGACTCAGCGGGCTCGCGATGATCGCGACCATCGTGGTGACCGGGGTGGTCGGGGCGTTCGATGCCGTGCTCCTGCTGGCTGCCCCGGGATTCTTCGTCTGGTCGATTCTCGGATCACTGCATCCGGCGCCGCGGGAGATCATGGCGATCGAACGGCCCGCCGTGCGGCGCATCCTCGCCGTGTCGCTCGTGCTGCTCGCGCTTCCCGGCGCCGGCTATGCGGCGGCGCAGGCGGGGAGCATCGCGGTGGCCGCCGATGGAGCGTCCGCCCGGCGAGTGCGCGTCGCCGCTCTGCTCGACCCCGGAAGCTTCCGCCTCCGGATTCTCCTCGCGCAGCGTTCCCGCAGCTGCGCCCAGGCACGGCGGCACGCCGAGCGCGCCCACCGCCTCGTGCCGAACCATGGCGAGCCGCGGCGTATCCTCCGCCGCTGCGGTATCCGGGTCGAACCGGTCGAGCGCGCGAGCTGAGCGGTTGCCCTGGCGGACGAACGAAGGCGAGCCGCAGACTGCCGCGACTCGCCTCGTCCTGCTCCCGCGGGCACGACTGCGACGACTATTTCCGCCCGCGAGCCTGCGAAGTACGTGACGGCGTATCCTGCTGATCTCCCTGCGAACTTCCCTGCCGGTTCACCCGCAACTGGTTGTGCACTTCCTTCACGCCGGAACACTGTTCGACGCAGTCCTCCGCCATCCGCTTGGCGTGACGGCTGTCCACCGAGCCCGTCAGCGTCACTTCGCCATTCTCGACGCGGACCTCGATCTCGCTCGCGTCCACGGCTGGGTGACGCGTGAGCTCCTCGCTCACATCCTCCCGGATCCTGTCGTCCGAGCGACGGTAGCCCTTCGGCCCGCGCCCGACATGTCCCATCTGGCGGCCGCTCTCGTATCCGCGGCCGTATTCGCTCCCGAAACCGCTTCCAGTACCCTGCTGGCCATAGCCACTTCCCTGAAATCCCTGCTGTCCATAACCACTGCCCTGCATGCCCTGCTGCCCGAAACCGCTGCCCTGGAAGCCCTGCTGGCCGTAAGTGTTGCCCTGCATCCCCTGCTGGCCGTACCCACCGCTGCCCTCGAAGCCCTGCCCGGCCGACCCACCCTGGTATCCCTGCGACCCATAGCGCCCGCCCTGTCCCGAACGACCGCTCTGGCCGAACCGCTCGCCGTAATCCTGTCCCTGCGAGTAATCCCCCTGGCCGAAGTTCCGGCCCTGATCCGAGGCGCTCTGGCCGAAACTGCCGGACCCATGCCCCCCGGTGCCCCAGCTCTCGCCGCGCCCCTGCGGGCCGTACTGCCGGCCGAGGTCGGCGTCATGCTGCTGGTGCGTGCCGCCGGTGCCGAAACCCTGCCCCCGCGCGCCCCCGCCATACTGCTGATCCTGCCAGCCCCCCTGCCCGCGACCTCCTCCGGCTCCGCGAGGAACTCGAAGACGCGCTCTGCCGCCGCCGCCGTCTGCTGAAGGATGTTGGAGATGTTGGCGATCTGCCCGATGGGCTGCGAGAACATGCGGTTGTACTGGATGAATGCCTGGATATCCCCGATGGTGATCGCGTTGCGAATCGCCAGCCAC
>JBLNHD010000205.1:0-4941 GCA_050268825.1 Gemmatimonadota bacterium | reverse complement strand
TCGATGCTTCCGCGCCTCGCCGAGGTGGCGAAGTTCCCGCCACGGACGCGCAGCGGGCGCGCGCCCTGCCAGGACGTGGTGCTCCGGGGCCCGGACGTGAACCTCGACACGATCCCCTTTCTCACCACCTGGCCGGGGGACGGCGGGCGGTACATCACGCTGCCGATGGTCATCACCACCGACCCCGCGCGGGGAACGCGCAACGTCGGGATGTACCGCATCCAGGTGCTCGGCCGCGACACGCTCGCGATGCACTGGCAGCGGCACAAGGTCGGCGCGGCCCACTGGCGCGACATGGCCGCACGCGGCGAGCGGATGCCGGTGGCCATCGCACTCGGCGGAGACCCGGCGAGCATCTACTCGGGCTCGGCGCCACTCCCGCCCACCATCGACGAGTTCATTTTCGCCGGCTTCCTTCGCCGCGCGCCGGTGGAGCTCGCCAAGGCCCTCACCAGCGACCTCGACGTGCCCGCCGAGGCGGAGCTCGTGATCGAGGGCTACATCGACCCGGCGGAAGAGCTCGTGCTCGAGGGGCCGTTCGGCGACCACACCGGCTTCTATTCGCTCGCCGACTACTACCCGAAGGTGCACGTCACGGCGATCACCATGCGCCGCAACCCGATCTATCCCGCTACCCTCGTCGGCAAGCCGCCGATGGAGGATTACTACCTCGGCCACGCGACTGAGCGCATCTTCCTGCCGCTTCTCCGTCTCACCGTGCCCGAGATCGTGGACTACCACATGCCGGCGGCGGGCATCTTCCACAACCTGGTCTTCGTCTCCATCGACAAGCAGTATCCCGGGCAGGCGTACAAGGTGATGAACGCCCTCTGGGGCCAGGGCCTCATGTCGCTGGCGAAGGTGCTCGTCATCGTGGACCGCGAGATCGACGTCCGGAATCCGGATGAAGCGTGGTGGGCCGCGCTCAACAACATCGACCCCGAGCGCGACGTGCGCTTTACCATGGGCCCGGTGGACGTGCTCGACCATGCGAGCCGGGCGTTCACCTACGGCAGCAAGATGGGAATCGACGGGACGCGGAAGTGGCCGGAGGAGGGGTTCACCCGCGAGTGGCCGGACGTCATCGAGATGGATCCGGAGACGAAGGCGCGTGTGGACGAACTCTGGCCAACCCTGGGCATCAGCCTGTGACCCACGGAGCGGCGGAGGTGCGTGGCGGGCGCGAAGGACAGACCTTCGGCGGCGAGTCGCTGCTCGTCCGATACGTCAACTTCGTGAAGCTGCCGCACACGTTGTTCGCGCTGCCGTTCGCGCTTCTCGGCGTGCTCGCGGCCTCACGCGTGGCCCCCGTGGGGTGGAGGACGATCATCCTCGTGGTGCTCGCCTTCTCGGCGGCACGCTGGGTGGCGATGGGCTTCAACAGGATTGCCGACCGGGCCTACGACGCCCGGAACCCGCGCACGATGAACCGCGAGCTGCCGCGCGGGGCCCTTTCCGTCACGCAGGCGTGGATTTCGGTGGCCCTGGCATCGGCGCTGTTCATGTGGGCGGCGTGGATGCTGAACCCCCTCTGCGCGGTGCTTGCGCCGTTCGCGCTCGCCTGGATCGTGAGCTACAGCTTCGCGAAGCGCTTCACCTTCTGGCCCCATCTCTGGCTCGGGATGAGCCTCGCCATCGCGCCGGTCGGGGGATACCTGGCGGTCACCGGGGCGTGGAGCCGGCCCGGCTGGCTGCTGTTCGCGATCACGCTCGGCGTGGCGACGTGGGTGGCGGGCTTCGACATCTTCTACGCCCTGCCCGACGAGTCGTTCGACCGGACGGAAGGTCTCCGGAGTGCCGTCGTGCGCCTCGGCCAGCGCCGGGCCATCCTCGCCGCCAAGCTGCTGCACGGGGTCACGATTCCGGCACTCGCGCTGTTCGGGTGGGGCGCCGGGTTCGGGGCGTGGTATTACGCGGGCCTTCTGATTGCGACGGCGATCCTGGCCTACGAGCACCGGCTGGTGAGCCCCGGCAACCTCTCCCGGCTCGATGCCGCGTTCTTCACGATGAACGGCGTGATGAGCGTGACGGTGTTCGTGTTCGCCCTCGCGGATCGGATCGTGGGCTAGGCGGGGTTCGAGGGGGCGGCGAGACTCAGGCCGGGAGTGAGATCGGCAGAAGCACACGAAACCACGAAAGCGCGAAAGGCTCCGTGCCGCGTGCGGGCGCCGAAGGTCATCCCGCGCCTTTCGGACTTTTCGTCGAGGCAGTTCCGTGGCGTGTTTTCATGTTTTCATGTTTTCGTGTGCCACTTCCTTCTGTACGTGCCGCGGCAGCAGGCCGGCACCGTGATTCGAGGCCTCATGACGAAGCAGCTGCCCACGGTCCTTGCGATTACCGGTGCGAGCGGCGCCCCGTATGCGGTGCGGCTCCTCGAGGTGCTCGCGCAGGCGCGCGTACCGGTCTGGCTCATCGTCTCGAGTCACGGGATGCGGCTGCTGCAGGAGGAGTGCGGGATCGGGAGCCTGGAGGCGCTCGAGGGCACCGTGGCAGTCGAGGGGGCCGATGTCCGGATCTTCACCGATTCGGATCGCGGCGCCAGGCCGGCCTCGGGGTCGCAGCCCACCGCCGGGATGGTCATCTGCCCCTGCTCGATGGGAACGCTCTCGGCCGTCGCACACGGCTCGAGCCGCTCGCTCATCGAGCGTGCGGCCGATGTGACGCTCAAGGAAGGGCGGAAGCTCGTGCTCGTGCCGCGGGAGACGCCGCTGTCGCTGGTCCACCTGCGGAACATGGCCGCGTGCGTAGAGGCGGGTGCGACGGTGCTGCCGGCCGCGCCCGGGTTCTATCACCGGCCCACCGAGGTCGCCGAGCTGGTGGACTTCATCGTACAGCGCATCGTGGACCAGCTCGGGCTCGGGCTCGACATCACCCGCCGCTGGCAGGGCTGACGTGCGCCTCGGCATCATCTCCGACACGCACAACCTCCTGCGGCCGGAAGTGTTCGACGCCTTTCGCGCGGTCGACCATATCCTGCATGCCGGCGACATCGGCGAGCCGGACATCCTGACGGCACTCGAGGCGCTCGCGCCGGTGACGGCCGTCTATGGGAATACCGACGGATGGGAGATCCGCGACCGGGTGCCCCAGGTGGCCAGGCTCCGCCTCGAAGGCTTCGACATCGTCGTGACGCACGGAGACCAGCTCGGACAGCCGACCCCCGAGAAGCTCCACGCCGCCTTTCCCGACGCGGAGATCCTCGTCTACGGCCACACCCACAAGCCCCTGTTCACCACGATCGACGTCGTGCGTACCGTCATGAACCCGGGAGGCGCGGGTGCGCCACGCTTCGGTCTTCCGCCGTCGGTGGGAATCATGGAGCTGGAGCCGGGAATTCCCCCGAGGGGACGGATCCTGCCCCTGCTCGACTTCGACACCGAGTGAGGAGCGCCTCGACCGCCTGACCGCGCAGGCCGCGCCGGGTCGCCGGACGAACGGGGTCAGCCGGCGGCGTCGTAGGCGGCCTTGATCCAGCTCAGCAGCTCTCGATCCACCTCCGACGTCCCGCCCAGCCGCACCCTGTAATTGCACATCTGGCCCGCCGGCAGTTCCTGCAGGCGCCCTCCGGCCGGCAACCCCCTGGCGTTCAGCCCGACCTCGACCTGCGTCTTCGTCGCCGGGCCGATCGTCGCGAACTGCTTCTTCCGTCGATAGCTGATATACGCCTTCTTCGGCGCTTCCTCGAATTCGCCGAAGGAGCGGAGCGCCTCGAGCAACGTGTCGTGAATGGGGCGGAGCGCTGCCTTCGGCCCGGCATAGAGCTCGTCGAGCGCCTGCGCGGGCGTGGCCGGGCCGAGTCCTGCGCCGGCGGCTTCCGCCTTGCGGATAGTGTGCACGAGCGTGTTGGCGTCGCCGTGTCCCATGCCGAGCTGGGACTTCAGCAGGGCGACGATCTCACCATGCTTCGTGAGGCGGCTCTGCTGGACGATTGCCGTGAGCTCGGCGAGCGACTTGCCGGTGCGCTTCTCGATGTTCGCGAGCTGGGTGGCGACAGCCTTGTCGAGATCGGCCATGGGGACTCCACGGATGCATTGGGGGCGGGTGCTGCCGGAAGCCGTACGGATGCCTTGCGGAAGTAGTGTCGGGACAGGCGGTCAGGCTGCCGCCCAGTCAGGGAGCGGTGTGGTGCGCTTCAGCGCCTCGGGGTGCGCGCGGAACCACGCCTGCATCAGGAGGATCTCATCGATCGATTCGAGTGGCAGGGCGCCGGTGGGCGGAGCGGGCCGGTCCAGCTCTGCCTGGACGACGGCCCGGAACGCCGCTTCCTCGATCGGCGTCGAGGGCCACGGATATGACGCGCGCACGACGCCTTGCCGGAGCACGTAGGCGCGGTCGTCTCCCCGGTCGCCGGGATCGCGGTAGACGAAGGTGAGGAGGTCGATCGCCGATCGAGCGCGGCTCGTCGCGGCGAGCAGCCATTCGAGCTGCTCGAAACGTTCGCGCCATCGGCCGGCGAGCTCGAATTCCGCTTCCTCCGCAGCCCGTGTCATCTCGGCCACGACCCGGTCGATGGGCTTGATCGTCCGTCCCTCGAGGAAGGCGGCGGCCGTTTCCACCCGCTGCCGGTAGGCCCATTCCGCGATGAATCCGGCGCACGGCGCGCCACAGGAGCCGAACTCATGGCGGGGGCACGCGGCGCGGCGCTCCGCCCCGAACAGGTCCGGCTGGCCGGAATAGACGATCGGCATGTTCGCCGCGCAGTCTCGCAGGCCGAGGAGGTCGTTGAGCGTGCGCACCGCCTCCATCGTCCGCTCCATCGAGCGGAAGGGTCCGTAGACGCGCTCGTCACCCGTCGCCACGGCGCTTCCTGCGTGCACGCGTGGCGCGGGCCCGCCGGAGATCTTGATGAGGACCGACCGGCGCGTGCGGTTGAGCTTGAAGTTGAAATGCGGACGGTACTCGCGAATCTGGCGCAGCTCGGTGAGAAGTGCCGCGAACTCG
>JBLNHD010000204.1:0-16420 GCA_050268825.1 Gemmatimonadota bacterium | reverse complement strand
GGTACCGAAAGACCGGCCGCCATCGGCCGGTCCTGGGATCAAAGATACGTCACCCCCGTCCCCGGGCGCGAGTTCAGCGCTGATAGGCGATGCCGATGCCGAACGAGGTGATGCGCTCGTTGTAATCACCGGTATTGCCGTCGAGTGTATATGCCGCGAAGTCCACGGTCGGCACCAGGAAGACGTGCCGCCCGAGTCGGATGTCCCAGCCGGCACCGAGCGCGCCCACGAAGCCGGTGTCCTCATCGAGCGTGCCGAAGTCGTCGGCCAGCGCGCTGCGGCCGATCCCCGCGCCCGCCTTCAGGAAGAAGCCGTTGCGCTCGGAGGGATAGAACTGGCCGATCAGCATGGCGCCACCGACCGTTTCGGTGATGCCGCGGTCCTCGTTCACCCAGGCACCCACTTCGCCACCCAGGCGCACGTGCGGCGACAGCGTCCCGCCGAGACGGACCGCGAAGACGCCGCGGGTGAGCGGGTCGCTGTAGCCGAGGCCGTCGTTCCGGAAGTTGACCTGCTCGACGCCCGCCCCGAGGGAGAAGACGCCCCAGAAGCCGCTCCGCCCGTCGGGACCCGCCTCGCGGATGCCCGGGCGGCGATGCTGGGCAAGCAGGGGAGACACGGCCAGCGTCGTCAGCACGATGGCGAGGATCGGGAGGCGCAGCGCGGTACGCATCGGGGTCACTCCGTCGGAGGTATCGGATGGTCGCGGAACCGGGGGCCTGAATCGCAAGGAGCGTTCCCCCGCCGCCGGAACATCGTATCTTCTTGCATCGCCGGTTCTTGGACCGGGCGCCGGCCTCGGGGCCGCCGACCACTTCGTCCCCTTCGACAGACATCGATGTCATCACGCATGCGGATGCTGTTCCTTGCAGTCATCGCCCTCGTGGCGGCGGTCTGCCTCCGGCTCGGCTTCTGGCAGCTCGACCGACTGCAGGAGCGACGCACGGAGAACCGGATTGCCGAGGCGGCGCGCGCGTTGCCCGAGGTGCCGATCTCCGGCGCGGCCGGGCCGTCGCTCGCGCACCGGCGGGTTCGCGCCACCGGGGTGTACGATCCCCGCGGCGAGATCATCCTGCGAGGCCAGTCGCATCGCGAACGACCCGGGGTCGTGGTGGTGACGCCGCTGCGCCTCGCCGGGCGGGACACGGCGGTGCTGGTCGCGCGCGGCTTCGTGCCGTCGGCGGATGCGGTCAGCGTGAGCGCCGTGCCAGCGGCGGAGCCGGGCGAGGTCACCGTTCGCGGAATTGCCCTCCCGCTGGGCGAGCGCGACGATGACGGGGCGATGCTCGAGCGTCCGGGTCTCGGTACCACATGGAAAGGCCTCGATCGCAGCGCGATCGAGGCCCGGCTCGGCTATCCCGTGGCCACCGTGTACCTCGTGCAGGCACCCGACTCTGCCGCTGCCGCATCGCCCCGGCGGCTCGAGCCGCCGGCCCTCGACGACGGGCCGCACCTGAGCTACGCCATCCAGTGGTTCGCCTTCGCGGTCATTGCGCTCGTGGGCGCCGCGGCGCTGCTCGGCCGCCGCGGCTCAGCGGCTCGCCGCCCGGTTCCCTGACTCCTCCGCGACGGCCTCCGCCTGCCGCATGACCCGGAGGATGTTGCCCCCCGCCAGCTTCCGGAGATCGGCATCGCTCCATCCACGGCGGATCAGCTCCGCGAAGAGGTTGGGGTAGGCCGAGACATCCTCCAGGCCTTCGGGCAGCCAGTCGGTTCCATCGTAGTCCCCGCCGAGCCCGACATGATCGACGCCAGCCACTCGGCGGATGTGCTCGATGTGGTCGGCGACGTCGCGCAGCGTGACCGTCGGCCGGGGATTCGCCCGCATCCACTCATCGCGGGCCTGCCGGCGCTCGGCGGTATCGGCGATCTGGCGCAGGCGGCCCCGGGCCTCGCCGGCCGTCCGCTCCCAATCCATCGCGGCCTTCGAGACGAAGGAAGTGACGAACGTGACCATGACGACGCCGCCGTTCCGCGGCAGGCGGGCGAGGATCGAATCGGGCACGTTGCGCGGGTGGTCGGTCACGCCGCGCGCGGACGAGTGGGAGAAGATCACCGGCGCGCGGGTGACGTCGAGCGCGTCGCTCATCGTGGCCGGCGAGGTGTGCGAGAGGTCGACGAGCATTCCGAGCCGGTTCATCTCGCGCACGACGTCGCGGCCGAAGTCGGTGAGCCCGCCGTGGCGAGCGGAATCCATCGCGGCGTCCGCCCAGTCGAGCGTGACGTTGTGCGTCAGGGTCATGTAGCGGGCGCCCAGCCGGCGATACATGCGAAGCGCGCCGAGCGAGTTCTCGATCGCGTGGCCGCCCTCCATTCCGAGCAGCGACCCGATGCGACCGGCCTTGTGCGCCTTCTCGAGGTCATCGGCGCTCCAGGCGAACTGGAGCTTCTCGGGATAGTGCGCGATGAGGCGGTGCGCGATGTCGAACTGCTCGAGCTGGACGCGCGCGTAGCCGCTGTCGCGGATCTCGCCCGGGATGTAGATGGACCAGAACTGGCCGCCGAGGTGGCCCGCGGCGAGCCGCGCAAGATCGGTATGGCCGGGCGTCCGCTGCCGGAGGTCGTACGCGGCGACGTCTCCGGGGGACTCCGCGCGGCGGATCTCCCAGGGCAGGTCGTTGTGCCCGTCCACGAGGAGTGTCGTCCTGAGAAGGCGATTGGCGCGCTGCAGGGCAGCGTCGCCTTGCGCAGCGGCGGGGCCGGCAAGCGTCATGAGAGCGGCGGCGAGGAGAAGCGTGCGATGCATCGGGGCTCCGGGGATTCCTGTGTGAGGCGACCTGGCTGGCTGCTGCCCGCCTACTCGCCGACGGCCTTCCGGCGTTCCTGGGCGAAGACGGTCCGCCCCAGGTTCACGAGCTCCGGCCGCGCGATGAATTCGGGACAGATGGTGCGGTCGAACTCGTACGGGCCACCGGTTTCCGCATCGGTCCAGGGAAAGCCGCGGCAGACCGCCGGGTAATAGGCTTCGCCATGGATCACGCAGCGGTTGTCCTGAAAGAGGACGCAGCGACGATTGCGGACCCGCGTGCGCCACTCGCCCCACTTCGTCTGGTACGCGACGCCCGGTCCGTGCGCCGCGATGACGGCCGCAGCCTCCTCGTCGGTGAGCGTCGTGCCGTAGGCGCAGCACGAGGAATGATAGGGACAGGGAAAGCAGGGCAGCGGCACGCTATGGCTGGTGCCGCTCTCGATGGAGGCAGCGGCACCGCTGTCGGCGGGATTGCACTGGGGCATCCAGAAGAATAGCGATCAGGGAAGCGAGGTTCCATGCCGGAGGCGGGGCGGCTTGCGTGTCCCGGGTTCCGGCTTTATTGTCGCGGATGACTTCGGGTTTTCTTCGGGTTGAGAGGCCGTGACTCCGTCCCGTTCCGCCGCCGCCCACGCGCTCCTGGCCGAGCACTTCCCGGACACGCTGCCAGCCGCGCAGCGGAGCCGAAGTGCCGTGCCCACCGGCATATCCGCACTCGACCGGATCTTCCCGGCAGGGGGGTTCCAGCGGGGGCGCCTGGCGGTCTGGACTCCCGGGATCGGCGCTGCCGCCCTGCTTCGCTCGGCGTGCCTTCGGACCGTGGCGGAGGGGGAGCGTGCCGTCTGGGTGGATGCCCGGCACATCGTGGCGGGCGCCTGCTGGCGCACCGGTCCGCTGCTGGTGCGGCCGCGCGGGGAGCTCGAGGCCCTCCGCGCGGCGGAAGTGCTTGCGCGCTCGGGCGGCTTCGCGCTCCTGGTGGTGGACGGCGTCGAGCCGGAGACCGGCGCCATGGTGCGCCTGTCGCGTGCGGCCCACGAGGGCGGCGCCGCGCTCGTCCTCCTCACGCGCGTCACCACGCTCGCCACGATTCGCCTCTCCTCGCGCGCGCGGCTCGAGCAGTACGACTGGCGACGGGGCCGGAAGGGGCGGAGCCCCGAGGTGGCGGCCGTCTCCCTGCGGATCGAAGCGCGTGCTTCGGGGTGGCACGCCGGCACCGACCTCCTGATTCCCGTCTGGCGCGATGACACTCGTCTGTCTCTGGAACCCGGCCGCCGGGACCGCCGCGGCGAGCGCTGAGCTCGCCTCCACGCTGCTGACCCTCGCTCCCCGCATTCGCGCCGATCGCGCGGGGATGGTCTGGGCGGATGCGCGCGGGCTCGAGGCACGCGGGCTGGCGTCGGGGCTGCTGGCGCTGATCCGCGAGCGGGGCGGCGTGCCGCGCGCGGGCATCTCGGTCGTGCCCGTCGCCGCGGAGATCGCGGCGGTGTACGGGAGCGACGAGATCACGGTCGTCGAGCCGGGAGCGGAGCGCGCCTTTCTCGCCCCCTGGCCGCTCGCGGTGCTCGCGCCGCCGAAGGCCCTGATGCCGGCACTCGAGGCCACGGGCCTCGAGTGCTGCGGCGATCTCGCCGCGCTCGAGCTCGGCGCCGTCGAAGTGCGCTTCGGCTCGGCCGGTGCGGCGCTCTGGCGGCGCGCGCGCGGCGAGGATATCGCACCGCTCTTTGCGCCGATGGCGCGCCCACTGCCGAGCGCGTCGCTCGAATGGAGCGACTACGTGCTCGACGACCCCGAGCGCCTCCTCTTCATCCTCAACCGCCTCACCGGCAGCGTCAGCGCCGCGCTCCGTGCCATGGGTCAGGGCGCGGAGCGGCTTGCGCTGGTCTTCACCCTCGCGGGCGGCGGGAGTGTCGAACAGGGCGTGCAGCCATCGCGCCCGAGCGCCGACGGCACGGCCTGGATGCGGCTGCTGCGGGACACGCTCGAGCGGGTGCGTCTCGACGATGGCATCGTGGGGCTCGCGCTCCGGGTGGATGCGGTCGGGCCTACGGAGTGCGTGCAGGGAGACGTGCTCGACCGCGGCTTCGCGAGCGCCGGTGCCGCCGAGGCGGCCCTGGCCCGCGTGCTCGACCGCGATGGCTCGGTCGTGACGCCGCACAACTCGCGGCATCCGCTGATCCGCCGGCGCACCGAGTGGGTGGAGGAGCCTTCGTCGTTCGTCTGGGCCCGGCCGCAGATCGGCGCCGGAGACACCGAGCCCGAGATCGCGCTGCACCTCCTTCCCGAGCCGGAGCTCGTCGAGGCGGAGACGGCCGCTCGCCAGGGCTTTGCGGTGCCGGTGCGCTATCGCGACGCCGCGGGATGGCAGGAGATCGTCGCCGCGTCGGGCCCTGACTGCCTCTCCGGCGGCCAGTGGGACACGGCGTACGCCTACGAGGCCTACTGCTGCGTCCGCCGCGACGGCGAGCTCGTCCAGCTCTGCCGCGACGCGCGGCGCAACCGCTGGGAAGTGCACGGCCTCTGGCGCTGATGATCACCGAGCTGCGCGCCCATTCCGCCTTCTCCTTCGGCGACGGGGCCGTGACGCCGGAGTCGCTCGTGACCCGCGCCGCGGAGCTCGGCTACTCCGCGCTCGGCCTCACCGACGCCGCCGATCTCGGCGGGACCGTGCGCTTCGTGCTCGAGGCGCGGAAGCGTGGCGTGAAGGCGCTGGTGGGGGCGGAGCTCGAGGTGGACGGGCATCCCGTCGCCTTCCTGGCGCGGACGGCGGAGGGGTACCGCAACCTCGCGTCCCTCGTCACGCGCGCGCGCTCCGGCCCCCTCGCGAGCTGGCGGCGCGAGCGGCCGCACGTGCCGCGCGGGATGCCGGCGGTGCGCTGGGCCGACGTCGCCGAGCGGAGCGCGGGCCTCCACGCCCTCACCGGTCCTGCCGCCGGGCGCGTGGCCGTCCTCGTCCGCCAGGGCGATACCGCCGGCGCCGTACGCCACCTCGCGCAACTTCGCGAGCTGTTCGGGAATTCCCTCGCGGTCGAGGTGCAGCGCCATCACGCCGGCGCGCGCGAGGCCGAGCTGGCCGACGCCCTCATCGCGCTGGCCGAGCGTACCGGCGTGCCGTGGGTGGCGTGCCAGGACCCGCGCTATCTCGACAACCGGAGCCGGCTGGTGCACGACATGCTGACGGCGCTCCGGGCGGGACTCACGCTCGAGGCCGCAGCCCGCGCCGGGGCGCTCCTTCCCAACGGGCGGTGGCGGCTCCTGCCCCCCGGGGAGCTGCGGGCGCTCTGGGCAGACGATCCGGTCGGCCTCGACGCCGCGAACCGCATCGCCGCCGAATGCGACTTCGACCTTTCCTGGATGCGCCCGCCGCTGCCCCGCTTCCCCGTGCCGGAGGGCCATACCGACGACTCGTTCCTCAGGCAGTGCGTCGAGGAAGGTGCACGCGCACGCTGGGGCACGATCTCGCCGGCACAGGCCGCCCAGCTCGACCACGAGCTCGGCGTGATCGGGCGGCTCGGCTTCGCCGGCTTCTTTCTCGTGATGTGGGACGCGGTGCGCCACGCGCGCACGCGCAACATCCTCTGCCAGGGGCGCGGCAGCGCCGCCAATTCCGCCGTCGCGTACTGCCTCGGCGTCACCGCGGTGGACCCGGTGCGGCACGGCCTGCTCTTCGAGCGCTTCCTCTCGGAAACGCGGGTGGACGGGCTCTCCGAGGCCCCGGACATCGACCTCGACATCGAGCACGACCGCCGCGAGGAAGTGCTCGACTATGCCTACGACCGCTGGGATCGCTCGCGCGCGGCGATCGCCTGCACGGTGCAGCACTACCGGGCGCCGAACGCGCTGCTCGACGCGATGCGCGTCCTCGGCTATCCCGTGGAGCAGGCGCACCTCCTCTCGAAGCGCGTGCACTACCTCGAGGCCGCCGACGGCGCGGAGCAGCTCCGCGCGCTCGCCCCGCGCTTCGGCCTGGCGCTCGACGACGCGCGGGGGCGCGCCCTCCTGGCCCTGATGGGGGGATGCGATGCGCTCCCGCGCATGCGCTCGACGCACGTCGGCGGATTCGTGCTCTCCGCCGAGCCGCTCGGCGACTACCTCCCGGTCGAGCCCACGACGATGGGCCGCACGATCGTCCAGTTCGACAAGGACGACCTCGACGCCATCGGGGTGCCGAAATTCGACTTCCTCGGCCTCGGGGCCCTCTCGCTCGTGCGGCGCAGCTTCGACGTGATCGAGCGGCGCACCGGCGTGCGTCCGGAGATCTATCACCTCCCGCCGGACGATCCCGCGACGTACGCACTCATCTCGAGCGGCGAGACGATCGGCACCTTTCAGATCGAGAGCCGTGCCCAGATCTCGTCGATCCTGCGCACCCGTCCCGAGCACCTGTACGACCTCGTGGTGCAGGTGGCGCTGATCCGCCCGGGGCCGATCCAGGCGCGCTTCGTGCACCCGTACACGATGCGCCGTCGCGGGCGCGAGCCGGTCACCTACGTGCACCCCCGGCTCGAGCCGATCCTCGCGCGCACGCAGGGGATTCCCATCTTCCAGGAACAGGCGATGGCCGTGGCCATGGCGCTCGGCGGGTACTCGGCGGCGGAGGCGGACGCGCTGCGCCGCACGATGGGGCACAACCGGAAGCGGCAGCGGCTGCTCGACGAGCTGGGGCGGCTCTGCGCCCGCATGGTGGGAGAAGGGATCGAGCCGGAGGTGGCGAAGCAGATCACCGCCGACCTCGAGAGTTTCGGCAGCTACGGCTTTCCCGAGTCGCATGCTTGGAGCTTCGCGCTGATCGCCTACGCCACGGCGTGGCTCAAGCGGCATCATCCGGCGGAGTTCTACCTCGGCCTGCTCAACTCGTGGCCGATGGGCTTCTACCCGCCCTCCACGCTGATCCATGACGCGAAACGGCAGGGGGTCGAGGTCCGCCCCCCCTGCACGTGCCACGGCGACTGGGAATGCACCGTCGAGGAGACCACCGACCCGGCGCGTCCCGCGCTTCGCATCGGCTGGCGCCACATCCGCGGCGTGGGCACGCGCGCGCTCGACGCACTTCGCGCCGGCCGGGCGGGCGGCCCGTTCCGCTCGATCGAGGACGTGATCCGGCGCTCGTCGCTCGGCCGCACCGAGGCGCTCGGGCTGGCGCAGGCCGGCGCCTTCGCGGCGTGGCAGCCGGACCGGCGGCGCGCCGCCTGGGAGGCGCTGCGCGCGGTAGGGGACGCGCTCCCCCTCGCCCCGGCCGACGCAGCCCCGCACGACCCGCGCCCGCTCGACCGCACCGAGCTGATTTTCCTCGACTACGCGACCACGGGAGTGAGCCTCCACGGCCATCCCATGGAGCACGTGCGCGAGCGGCTCCGCGCCGCCGGCGCGCTCGACAGCGCGCAATTGGCACGGCGCCGCGGCGGCCAGGTGCTCGTCGGCGGGCTCGTCACCATCCGGCAGCGCCCGGCCACCGCGAACGGCACGATCTTCCTCCTGCTCGAGGACGAGCACGGGTTCATCAACGTAGTCGTGCCGCGGCAGCTGGTCGAGCCGAACGCCGAAGTGGTGAAGTTCGCGCCGTTCATTCTCGTGCGCGGGCGGCTGGAGCGGGAAGGCAAGGTGATCAACGTGGTGGGGCGGGAGTTCCTGGCGCTGGAAGCGGCGGCGGTGGTCCACACCTCGCGCGACTTCAGATAGGCGGCACGCTCTCGACCGCCGGGCTCGCATCGAGCACCGCGCGGACCGCGCGGCCGAGGACGTCGGGATCGAAGGGCTTCGGCAGCAGCACTGCACCAGGGATGCCGAGGTTCCCGGTTTCCATGGCCGCCTCGGTGTAGCCGGACATGAAGACCACGCGCACGCCCGGGCGCACCGCCACGACCGCCTCGGCCACGGCCGGCCCACTCATCTCCGGCATGACCACGTCGCTCACCAGGACGTCGATCGCTCCCTCGTAGCGCCGCGCGACTCCGAGCGCCTCACCGCCGGTCGCGGCTTCGAGGACGTGATACCCGAGACTCGCGAGCGTGCGGGCGGCGAGCGAGCGCACCGCCGGCTCGTCCTCCACGACGAGCACCGTCTCCTGGCCCCGCGCGGGCGAGGCCTCGGGCGGGCCCGCCGGGGCCTCCGCTTCGGCCTCCGACCGCGGCAGCAGGACGGTGAAGGTACTGCCCCGGCCCGGCTCGCTCGCGGCCCAGATGTGACCGCCTGCCTGGCGTACGATGCCGTAGCAGACCGCGAGGCCGAGGCCCGTGCCCTTCCCCTGCTCCTTCGTCGTGAAGAAGGGCTCGAAGATGCGCCCGAGCGTCGCGGGGTCGATGCCGACGCCCGAATCGCCGACGGTGAGGACGACGTAGTCCCCCGGGATCATCTCGGGCCGATTGCGCACGGTGGCCGCGTCGAAATGCTCGTTGCGGGTCCCGATGACGATGCGGCCACCGTCGGGCATCGCGTCGCGCGCGTTCACCACGAGGTTGAGGAGGACCTGCTCGAACTGCGCCGCATCGATGCGCGTGGGCCACAGGTTGGCTGCGCAGGCCAGGTCGAGCGTGACGTCCTCGCCGATGAGGCGCCGGAGCATCCGCTGCATCCGTCCCACCAGCTCGTTGAGGTCCGCCGTGCGGGGCGCGACGATCTGGCGCCGGGCGTATGCGAGGAGCTGGCCGGTCAGCGCGGCGGCCCGGTCCCCCGCCAGCTCGATCTGGTGGACATCGTCCCGGACCTGGCTTCCCTCGGGGAGCCCGGCCTTCGCGAAGCGCGCGTAGCCGAGGATGGCGGTGAGGAGGTTGTTGAAGTCATGGGCGATCCCTCCCGCGAGCCGACCGATCGCCTCCATCTTCTGCGACTGCAGCAGCTGCTGCTCCAGGCTGCGCCGCTCGGTCACATCGGTGGCGAGCCCGAACACTTCGAGCCCGCCCGACTCGGGGCGCCGTCCGGCGCGGCCGCGCAGCACGATCCAGCGGACATCCTCGGCCCCCGCGATCCGGAGATCTACTTCGCAGGCGCCGTCGGTGCGCGCGGCGGCGCGAAGCGCACGCTCGACGGGCTCGCGATCCTCCGGCTCGAGGACCTGGAGGAGCGCACCGAGCGTCGCATCCCGCGGGCGCACGCCGTCCGGGAAGACCCGCGCCTCCTCCCCGCCCCAGCTGATGGCATCCCGGGCCACGTCCCACCGCCAGTGTGCCATGCCGGCTGCCTGCATCGCGTCGCGGAGCCGCTGCGTGCTGTCGCGAAGCGCGGCCTCGCGCGCCTCGATCGTGGCGAGCATTTCGTTGAACGCGGCCGTGACCTCGCCGATCTCGTCATCCCCGTCCTTCATCGCGCGCACGCGGTAGTCGCGGTCGCGCCCGATGACGTGCGCGGTGTCGGCCAGGCGCCGGAGGGGGTCGGAGATGCTGCGGCGCAGCATGCGCGAGAGCATCCAGGCAAGCGCCCCGAGGGTCAGGAGCAGCACTCCGACGAGCAGGCCGTACTGCGGCAGCCGCTGCCAGAGCGGCGGGATACCGGCGCGGATGACGAGCCACCCGACGGAATCCCCTTCGGAGAGGATCGGACGGGCGAGGGTCAGCTCATCGCGCGTGAAGGTCTCGTGCACCTCGAAGGGGCGGCCGATCGGCGGCGCGCCTGCGGGATGCGTCGCAAAGACGCGGCCCGTCGAGTCGTAGATCGTCGCGGCGAGCTCCGGCCGCGAGGCGAGCGCCCGCAGGTTCTCCTCCGCGGCGGCCGAGTCGTCGAACGCCAGCGCCGCCGTGCTGTTGACCCGGATGAGTTCGGCCTGCGCCGAGAGGTCGGCGCGCGTGCGCGGGCGCAGTGTCGTCAGGTCATACACCAGCACCCCTGCGGCCGCGAAGAAGAGGGCCCACCCCGTGGCGGCCATGATGATGAGGGTCAGCTTCCGCCCGACCGGAAGGTCGCGGAACGCCATCAGGGCACCGGCCGTCCGCCGACGAGAGTCTCGGCCAGCGCGAGCATGCGCGAGCTGATCCGGAGGCCCGCGCGATCCCGCGCGTCCAGATTCACCACGAAGCGGACATTCGCATCCTGGATGACGAAGCCGATGATCCCGCCCGCTTCGGCAAACTCCTTCGACTCGCCGACGGTGAGGACGCCGTGCCCCTGGAGCTGGTCGAGCACGCCCCGGTTGCGCTCCCACACTCGTGCCGGGACGAACACGACGGGACAGTACCGCGCTTCGGCCGCGCTCCGCTTGAAGTGCACGATGAGCGGCCGGCCGCGGGTCACCCGGCCCGCAACGGCCTGCTCGAGGGCCCCCTCGAAGGGATCGCTCCCGAGGACACAGAGCTCGATCGGCGCGGTGGGAGAGGTGAAGGCCTGTGCCGGCCACTCGACGTACCGAGTGAAGTTGAGCAGGTACGCGGCCTTCACCTGGTACTCGACCGGGCCATTGAGCGCCTGGGCGTGCAGCGCGCGCGCGGGCAGCCACGTGGCGAGCAGCAGCAACGCGGTGCGGGGCCGGAGCCGCCGGCGGCGCTTCGGCGTCAGAATCGCCATACGGCCTGCACGTATGCCCGGCGCTCGATGTACCGATCGTCCGCGACGTAGACTCCGGTCGGGAATTCGCGGTGCCTCGGCGCGAAGAGGTCCTGCGCCGCCACCGACAGCTCGACGCGGCGCTGCCAGCGCCACCCGAGCCGGATGCGGGCGGTGGCATAGTCGGCGATTCCCGCGTTGCCGAGCGCACCTACGTACCGGCCGACCACGTCGAGCTCGAAGCTTCCCGGCAGGTCCATCGAGGAATGAATGCCTGCCATGTGCTCGGGATCGAAGTCCGGACGAGCCTCCGTCACCGCCCCGGGGGCGGCACCGTCCGTGAGCTCGAGCCGCATCTGGAGGTAGGCGTAGGAGAGCCGCAGCCGCCATCCGGGCGAAGGGCGCAGGAGCGCATCGAGCTCGGCCCCCCAGCTCCGCCCGCGGCCGTGGTTCGCGTAGCGAAGGGGCACCACCACGCGCGGGCCAGTGGCGTCGGGTGTACCGGGCTCGACCGTGCGCAGGTGGTCGTAATCGTTGTAGAAGAACGCGAGGTCGAGCGATACGCCGCGCCCGGGATCGGTGCGGTAGCCCGCCTCGTACGCGATCAGCGATTCCGAACCGGCCTCGGCGTTCCCGATCAGGCGCCGCTCGACGGAGTCTCCCGCCCCCGCGGCCACCGCCAGCGCGTCGAACTCGATCCGCGTCGGCGTCCGCACCGACCGGGAGACCGATCCCCAGAGCGAGTGACGGGACCCCGGCGCCCAGAGCACCCGGAGATTCGGCTGGATCTCGAGGCCGGTGAAGCTGTTGTGATCCAGCTTCGACCCGGCCGTGACCGAGGCCCGGTCGCTGAGCGGAAGTGACGCCTCCGCAAAGCCGGTGGCGAGGTGCGTCGTGCGGCCGGGCGGATCGAAGCTGATCGGGCCCGCGCCGGAAACCTCGTCCGACTTGACCCGATAGCCGATGCCCCAGAGAAGGTCGGCCCGCCCGGGGCCCGGGAGTCGGTGCTGGAAATCGAAATCGACGATGTTCGACCGCAGGGTTCCGAATAATTCGGTCTGCCGGCGGACGGCGTGATCATACGTGACCTGCAGCCCCAGCTCCGACGCTTCGCCCTGGGTGTGCGTCCACCGCCCAACGACGTTGCCGCCGTGCACGTCGAGCCGGTCTCGCTGGCGAGTGACGAACGGGGACGTCCCGATGGGCAGCAGGAGGTCGGTATCGCCGGTGCCGTCGTAGATATCGCCCTGGATGGTCCAGCGGCTGGCGCCGGGTGCGCCGTCGAGCCGGAAGCCGGCCTGACCGAAGCGCCAGGCATCGGCCGCATCGGTGCCGTCGGCAAGCATCGCAGGGTCCCGGTCGCGCCCGCCGGCGTAGACCCGATAGGCGGCGCCCTCGCCGAACGTGTTGCCGTACCGGACGCTCCCGCGGATCGGCAGGCGCGTGCCGGTGGCAAGCGCGATCCGCCCTCCGTCGCTCTCGGCCGCTGCCCGCGTGATGATGTTGATCACGCCGTTGACCGCGTTGGGGCCCCACAGCGTCGCCCCGGGTCCCCGGATCACTTCGATGCGATCGACTTCGTCGAGCGGAATGGCCAGCGCATCCCAGAACACGCCGCCGAAGATCGGCGAATAGACCGTGCGCCCGTCCACGATCACCAGCACCTTGTTCGCGAGCTGGCTGTTGAATCCGCGCGCGCTCACCGCCCAGTCGCGCGCGCCGATCCGCGCGACATGGAGCCCCGGCACCGCGCGCAGCATGTCCGGCAGGGTGGTGGCGCCGGAGCGGCGCAGGTCCTCCCGGGAGATCACCGTCACGGCCGCGGCGGCGCGAGCCACGGGCTCGGGCCGCCGCGACACGGAGGTGATGCGCACCCGTGCGAGCTCGTCGATGTCGAGCGCGCTGAAGTCGGGCGCCGGCACCGGATCCTGGGCCGCGGCCATGGGTGGCGCGATCCACCCGATGAGCAGCCAGGCACACGCGCGCAAGCCGGGGAGCGCCCGGCGGGGTCGCCGGAGTCGTGCAGTCACAGCGGGCATCGTCGGGCGGCGGACCTCGGAACTGGATGAGATCAACAACCCCGCGGCTGCCGGCGCGCGGGGTGACTCCCCGATATTAAAGGGGTCGGCCCCGTCGAAGCTACGCCCCGCTTCGGTTCCATTCCTCCCGCGGTGTGACCCAAGCCACTGAGACCGTGACGTCACGGCGCGATAGTGTCGTGCCGAACTGTTCAGCGGCCTTTTCTTCCTCGCCCGCCGTGCCGCTCGGGCCCGTGGCCCGCATGGCCCGGGGCGGCAGTCAAGACGGGCAGTGTCACACAAGGAGCGCATTGATGACGACCCCATACGGCGGCCAGGCCAGCGGATCCTTCGAGCAGGCCGGCACCACCACGACCGACGATTCGAACACCGTTCGCGACAAGGCCAACGAGGTCAGGCACAAGCTCAGCGAAGAGGCACGGACCCGGATGCAGGAGGCTCGCGAGAAGGCGGGCTCGGCCATCGACGAGCGGAAGTCGGAGCTCGCCGGTTCCATGACGAGCGTGGCCGGCGCGGTCCGCCGCTCGACCGACCAGCTGCGCGAGGAAGGCCACGACCGCATCGCCGGCTACGCCGAGTCGCTGGCCCAGCAATTCGACCGCGCGGCCGGCTATCTCCGGGACCGTGACCCGCGCGCGCTGCGCGAGGATCTCGAAAGCATCGCCCGGCGCCAGCCCGCGCTCCTCATCGGTGCGGCCTTCGCCATCGGCATCTTTGCCGCGCGCTTCCTGAAGAGCTCGGATCGCGAGACCGCCATTCAGCGCTACGATGGCGGCGGGTATGGATACGGCGAGGGTGGTGCTTACGGCAGCGGCGGCGCAGGCAGCTTCGGCCAGGGTTACGGCGCCGGCCAGGGCTACGGCGGCTCGACCGGCTCGACGGCGGGCGGCTACGGCACGATGGGCCAGGGCGGCAGCATCAACCCGTCGGGCGATCCCGGCATGCCCCCCGCGGGGGGAGGAATCAATGCCTCAGATTACTAGGGAGGATCGGTCGATCGGCGAGCTGTTCAGTCAGCTCACGCACGACCTCGGCGTCCTGGTTCGCCAGGAGGCGGAGCTCGCGAAGACCGAAATGACGGCCAAGGTCTCGCGCATGGGCGGGCACGCGGCGTCACTTGCGACGGGCGGCATCGTCGCCTTCGTGGGCGCGCAGGCGCTGGTCGCGGCCGTGATCCTCGGACTCGCCGAGATCGGCATTGCGGCCTGGCTCTCGGCGCTGATCGTGGGCGCGCTGCTCGCGGTCACGGGCTTCATGATGGTGCAGAAGGGGCGCGCGCGGCTCAAGGAAGTGAACCTCAAGCCGAAGCGCACGATCGAGACTCTCAAGGACGACGTCCAATGGGCAAAGGAGCTGCGGCCATGAACGAGCACCAGCGGCGCGATGCAGGGGCCACCGGAGATGCCGTGAACCGCGAAGGCCGGTTCGAGGGGCGCGACCGGAGCCCGGAGGAAATCGAGCGGGAAATCGAAGCGACCCGCGAGCGCATGAGCCACAATATCGACGCGCTCGGCGAGAAGCTCAGCCCGCAGAACCTGAAGGAGCAGGCGAAGGAGGCGATCAGCGGCGCCGCGCAGAACGCGGCCTCGAACGTGGCCAACAAGGCGCGGCGCACCGGCTCGCGCATGGCGGACGCCTTCCGCGACAACGCGATCCCGGTCACGATGGTCGGCATCGGCGTCACGTGGATGCTCCTCAAGCGCAACAGCGACAGCGACCGGACGTACACCTACACCGGCCCCGAGCGCCGCATGGGCTATTCCGGCTACGGGAGCTCGGGCTATGGCTACGGCAGTTCGAGCTTCTCGAATCCCGCCTACGGCGAGACCGGCTGGAGTGAATACGCCGGCGGCGTCGAGGGCGAGTCGGAGGAGAGCCGTCTGCGTCGGGCCGCGGGCAACGTCGGTGAGAAGGCGCGGCACGCGGCTTCCGCCGTGGGCGGCAAGGTGAGCGGCATCGCGCACACCGTGGGCGATTCCGTGAGCAGCGCGGCGCACACCGTACGTGACAAGACGGGTGACCTGGCTCGCCGGGCCGGCGAGGTCGGGACGGGAGCGCGCGACAAGGCGCGGAACCTGGGCTACCGCGCCAAGGGCGGCTTCGAGGATACGCTCGAGGAGAATCCGCTGGCCCTCGCGGCCGGCGCCACGCTCCTCGGCCTCGCTGTCGGCCTCCTCTTCCCCGCCAGCGAGCGGGAAAACCGGATGATGGGCCCGGCGCGTGATCGGCTCATCGATACGGCTCGCGAAACTGCGCGCGAGGTGAAGACCGTCGCGACCGAATCCGTCCGGGCCGAAGCCGAAGGGCGGAAGGGCGAGCTGAAGGAAACCGCGCGCCAGGTCGTGGATCAGGTCAAGGATTCCGCGGCGCGCGTGGCGCAGGAGACGAAGGAAGCGGCCGTGGAGACCGCGCGCGAAACCGCACGGGCTCGGAAGCCGACCGCGTAACACGTGCGCACCGTGGGGGCGACGCTCGCGTCGCCCTGGCAAACCATCGGGGGGCGACTTCGCGTCGCCCCCCGATGTCGTTTCCGGCCCCGCGTCACCCCGGCCGCACGGCGCGCCCCGCCCCCGGACCCTCCCGATGCTCCGACCCTCGCACCGCGACGACGCCATTCACGATGACCGCCGCGATCCCCGTCGGGTACTGAAAGGGATCCTCGTAGGTGGCGCGGTCCGCGACCGTGGACGGATCGAAGACCACGACATCCCCGGCGAGACCCCGATCGAGCCGACCGCGATCGCGGAGGCGGACCCGCGAGGCGGGAAACGCCGTCATCTTCCGGATGGCCTCCTCGAGGGTGAGCGCCCGGCGCTCGCGCACATAACGGCCAAGCACCCGCGGAAAGCTGCCGAGGGCGCGCGGGTGCGGGCTTCCGCGGCGCGCCGGCCCCTCGGTGGCGAACGCGCCGCCATCGGTGCACACCATCGCGAGCGGGTGCGCCAGGATGCGCTCGAGATTCTCCTCGCTCATCGCGAATCCCACCATCCCGACGCTTCCGTTGCTGCGCCGAAGCAGGTCCGTCGCGATCTCGTACGGGTCGGCGCCTGCCTGTGCCGCATATTCGCCGAGCCGCCTTCCTTCCGCCGCGCGATCCCCCTCTGCACGCACCGACGTGATCTGGACGCTGTTCCACCCCCCGATCAACTCGACCTTGGCCAGC
>JBLNHD010000203.1:0-4051 GCA_050268825.1 Gemmatimonadota bacterium | reverse complement strand
GCCAAGAGCTACAAGAAGCGCGGCATCGACGTCCTGGCCGGTGCCAAGGTGAAGAAGGCCACCGTGGCCAAGGACAAGGTGACGCTCGAGGTCGAGGCCGGCGGCGAGACGAAGACCATCGAGGCGGAAAAGGTCCTCATGGCCGCCGGCCGCGCGGTGAACACCGAGGGGATGGGCTTCAAGGAAGCCGGCGTGCAGCTCGACGAGCGCGGCTTCGTGAAGGTGGACCCGAAGACCCTCGAGACCACCGCGAAGGGCATCTACTGCATCGGCGACGTGGCCGGCCCTCCCATGCTCGCCCACAAGGGCAGCCGCGAGGGCATCCACGTCGCGGAGATCATCGCCGGACATCGCCCGCCGGAGATCAAGTATGACAACGTCCCCAGCGTGACCTACTGCTCCCCCGAAGTGGCGAGCATCGGCCTCACCGAGGAGCAGTGCAAGGAGAAGAAGCTCGACTACCAGGTGGGCCGTTTCCCCTTCAGCGCCAACGGGCGCGCGCGGGCCTCGAACGAGACCGAAGGGTTCGTGAAGATCATCCGCGGAAAGAAGTACGGGGAAATCCTCGGCGCGCACGTCGTGGCGAGCCACGCGTCGGAAATGATTCACGAGCTGGTCGTCGCCCGCGAGAACGAGTTCACCGTCGAGGAAGTGGATCTGGCGATCCACGCTCACCCGACGTTGAGCGAGGCCATCGCGGAAGCCGCCCTCGACTCGATGGGGCGCGTCCTGCATACGTGACGGATCCGGGGCGGGTGCCTGATCCGCCGCTCGTCAGCATCGGCGGCGAGCCGCTCGACCCGTCCGTCGATCTCGTCCGCGTCGCGGCGCGGGGCCTCCTCGCCGGCGTCCTGGCCGGCATCGGCACCGCGGCCGTCGTCCTCGCCGCCGTGCGGTTCCTCCTCCGGAACGCCGCTCCCTCCGACATGCCCGACACGGGCGCGCCCTTCCTCGTCCTCGTGCTCGGCACGCTCGCCGCGATGGCGCTGGGGGGTGGCGTTGCCTGGCGCGGGCTCGCGCCGGTGCGATCCCCGTATCGCCGAGGCGTCTTCGCCATGATCGCGGCCTTCGCCACCTTCGTCGGCGCCCTCCTTGCGACGCCGGTGCACTATTTCCTGGGTATTCCCGGCCTGCTCGCCCTGAGCGCGGCGTCGCTGCTCGCGGCATTTGTGCTGGCGCGGCGGGGCACGCCGTGACGGCGTCCCGCCGGATCGACGTGCGCGGCGCCGGCGCGCGGCTGCCGCCTGGCCAGGTCGAAACGCGGAAGTGGCCGGTGCTGCATGCGGGTCGCGTGCCCGATGTGGATCTCGGCCGGTGGCGCTTCACGCTGACGGGGCTCGTCGAGCGGCCGCTCTCCCTCTCCTGGTCGGAGCTGATCGCGCTGCCGCACCAGGAAACGGCCTGCGACATCCATTGCGTCACCCGCTGGAGCCGATTCGACAACGTGTTCGAGGGCGTGCCCGTGCGCACGGTGCTGGCGCTCGCAGGCGTTCGTCCGGAGGCGCGGTACGCCCTCGTGCGGGCGGAGCACGGCTTCACCACGAACCTTCCGCTCGCAGACCTCGACCGCGAGGCGAACCTGCTCGCGCTCCGCCACGGCGGGGAGCCGCTCACGCCCGAGCACGGCGGCCCCGTGCGCCTGCTCGTGCCGCACCTCTACTTCTGGAAGAGTGCCAAGTGGGTCACGGGCGTCGAGCTGCTCGCCGAGGACCGGGCCGGTTTCTGGGAGGAAGGCGGCTATCACATGCGCGGTGATCCCTGGCAGGAGGAGCGCTACCGCCGGCCCGACCCGCTGCGGATGCGCCGCGGAGAACGCAACTGATTTCGGGTTGCCTTTACGCTCCTGATCTGCCATCCTCTGGTATGGCTGACGAGACCCGACGGAAGGCCCCGGCGGAGCAGGCGGAACAGCGGATGCAGGAGATTCTGCGGGCCGCGGCGAGCTGGGCGCGTGAGGCACCGGCGGCCCTGGAGCCGGCCATCCGTGCCGTCTGCATCCGCCTGGCGGAAATGGTGGCGGACCAGCGCCACTACCTGGCGCCGCTTCCCGAGCCGCAGGAATCGGAGCGCAGTGCCCTGCTGGCCATCATCGCCGAGCGGCTCCGCGCCCCCGAAGTGACGCGCGGCATCGAGCAGCATCTCCAGGCGCTCGCCGAAATGGAGCTCAGGTCCACCGGGTCCTGGTCGCTCGTATCCGGCGCGCAGAGCCAGTGGATCGATACCGCCATTCGCTATCTCGAGGGATGCGGCCGGAAGCTGCCGGAGAAGGATCAGCCCGATCCCTACTGGGCCGACGATGTCGTGGCGGGAATCATTGCGTCCGCGCGCGCGCTCATCGGGGTCGACGAGCTGCACGCACGGACCGAGGCGCGGTACTCCGGCGGCATCCCGCGCCCCGTGCTTCCACCCGAATAGCGCGCCCTCAGTCCTCCGCGCGGCCCGCTGCGGTTCCCGCGGCTGCCGGCTCCTCCTCGTCGATCTCCTCGGCGGCCGCGTCGTCGTCCTCCTCGTCCTCCTCTGCTTCGTCCCCTTCCCCGTAGTCCCGGATCGAGCCCTGCTCGCCGAAGAGCTCGAAGAAGCGCGCGAAGATCTCGATCCCGTCCCACAGCTGCTGCAATTCCAGCTTCTCGTTCGGCGAATGCAGCCCATCGTCCGGCAGGCCGATGCCCGTGAGAATGACCGGCGCGCCGCTCCGGCCCAGCTGGCTCACGATCGGGATCGAACCGCCCGCGCGCACCGGCACGGCCCGGTTGCCGGTCTTTTCCTCGAACGCATCGCTCAGCAGGTCGAAGACGGGATCGGAGGTATCGACCTGGACCGGATCGGTACCGTGATGGATCTGAACCTCGACATCCGCCCACTTGGGCGCGAGGGCCGCCACTGCCTTCCGGAGCTGCTTGACCACCTTCTCGAAGCGCTGTCCCGGCACGAGGCGGAGGCTCACCTTCGCGGACGCTGCCGCCGGAATGACGGTCTTCGCCCCCTCGCCGGTGAAGCCTCCGCGAATCCCGTGGATCTCGAACGTGGGAAGCGCCCAGAGCCGCTCGAGCACGGTGTGCTTCTTGAGCCCGGTCAGCGCGCGGGCCGTGACCTCCTGCGCGAGGAACTGCTCCTTGTCGAACGGCAACCCCTTCCAGGCCTTGAGCTCCGACTTGGTCGGCGCCTCGACCGCCTTGTAGAGCTTGGGGATCTGGATCTCCCCATCCTCGTCCTTGAGCTGGCTCAGAATGCGGACCAGGGTCTCCAGTGCATTGGGCGCCGCCCCGCCGTAACTCCCTGAATGCAGGTCGCGCTGCAGCGTCCGGACCGAGATCTCGGCGTAACAGATACCGCGGAGCGCCGTATAGATCGCGGGCACACCGGGCGCGTAGTACGACATATCGCAGATCAGGACTGCGTCTGCCTGGCCCCGCGCCGGCTCGGCGCGGAGCAGGTCGGCCACGACGTGACCGCCGGATTCCTCCTCGCCCTCGATCAGGAAGTGGACATTGAGCGGCGGATTCCCGTCGGCGTCGCGGGATGCTTCGTACGCCTTGAGCAGGCAGTAGACCTGGCCCTTGTCGTCTGCCGTGCCGCGGGCGTAGAGGCGGCCCTCCCGGATGGTCGGCTCGAAGGGCGAGGTCTCCCATTCGTCGAGCGGGTCGGGCGGCTGGACGTCATAGTGGCCGTAGATCAGGAGCGTCGGCTTGCCCGGCACGGGCGGGCCTTCGGCCCAGACCACGGGGTGCCCCTCCCCTTCCACGAGGTTCACCACCGGGCAGCCGAGCCGGCGGAACTCGTCCATGAGCCAGACGGCGGCCCGGCGGCAATCCGAAGCGTGGCTTGGCAGGGCGCTCACGCTCGGGATCGAAAGAAACTCGCTCAGCTCCCGAAGCAGCCTGGCCTGCTCCCGGGGCACGAAATCGGTGTCCATACGGCCACTCCATGATGGGGACGTCCAGCACGACTTTGGAACCTATATCCGGTCGGGAAGACGCGGAACCAATCGGCCCTCGACGTGAGGTGACTCACAGCCGCGATGCGGCCTAAACCCTAAAGGGTGGGGTTTGGT
>JBLNHD010000202.1:0-6479 GCA_050268825.1 Gemmatimonadota bacterium | reverse complement strand
AATCGGGGAACTCTTCAAGAAATATAAGATCACCGGCTACGAAGACGGCTACGCGAAGATGAAGGAACAGCTTGCGCTAGGAGGCCGGAATCCTCCCGGTACCCGGCCCCGCAGGCGTCGCAGCGCCCCGCCCCGCCCCGGATCTCGAGCCGTTCGCCGCACTGACACATCCACCCCACCCGGCGCGCGGGAACCCCGACCATCAGCGCAAAGGCCGGCACGTCCGAGGTGATCACCGCCCCGGCGCCGACGAACGCGAACTCGCCGAGCGTGACCCCGCAGACGATCGTGGCGTTGGCACCGATGGAGGTGCCCCGCCGGACCAGGGTCTGCCGGTACTCTGCCTTCCGGGAGACATGGCTCCGCGGGTTCATCACGTTGGTGAAGACGCAGCTCGGTCCGCAGAACACGTCGTCCTCGAGGGTCACGCCCTCGTAGACCGAGACGTTGTTCTGGATCTTCACGTTGTTCCCGATGCGCACCCCGTTCATCACCACCACGTTCTGCCCCAGCGAGCAGTTGGCGCCGATCACCGCCCCGGGCATGACGTGACAGAAATGCCAGATCTTCGTGCCGGCGCCGATCGAGGCGCCGTCATCGACGTAGGACGAAGCGTGGAGGTAGAAGTCGGACATCGGCGTCGGGGTTGGGGTCGGATGATCGGGGCCTACCCGGCCCATTCGGCGCTCATCTCGCGCGCCATGGCATGCCACTCCTGAAGCGAACGGACCTCTCCTGCCCGGCTCCGGAGGGCGATGATCGCGTCGCACGCCGCGCTCGCGGCGGACAGCGTCGTGGTGTAGGGCACCCGGTGCTGGAGCGCGGCTCGGCGGATGGCGTAGTCGTCCTGCTGCGTGAGCTTTCCGAGCGGCGTGTTCACGAGGAGCTGAATGCGGCCCGAGAGGAGGAGGTCGATCGCGTTCGGCCGCCCCTCGTGCACCTTGAGCACCCGCTCCGCCGGAATGCCCCGTGCGCGCAGGTGCCGGGCCGTGCCCTCCGTCGCGAAGACCTTGAAGCCGAGCGCATGGAATCGGCGGGCGATCGGGACGACCGTGTCCTTGTCGTGATCGTTGACGGTGATGAACACCGAGCCTTCCAGCGGAAGCGCCCCGTCGGCGGAGGCCTGCGCCTTCGCGAAGGCCATCCCGAACGAATCGGCGATGCCCATGACCTCGCCGGTCGAGCGCATCTCGGGGCCGAGCACTAGGTCCACCCCCTGAAACTTGCTGAAGGGGAACACCGCCTCCTTCACGGCGACGTAGGGCTGCAGCACGTCGTCCTGCAGGCCGAGCTCGTCGAGCGTCCGCCCCGCCGCGACGGCGGCCGCCAGGCTCGCGAGCGGGACGCCCGTCGTCTTCGAGACGAACGGCACGGTGCGCGAGGCCCGCGGGTTCACCTCGAGCACGTACACGACGCCGTCCCGGATCGCATACTGCACGTTGAGCAGGCCGACGACGCCGAGCTTGAGCGCGAAGGCCCGGGTGTGCTCGCGCATCTCCTCGACCTGCGCCTCGGTGATGAGATAGGGCGGCAGCACGCAGGCGGAGTCGCCGGAGTGGATCCCCGCATCCTCGATGTGCTGCATCACCCCGCCGATGACGCAGCGGGTCCCGTCGGCGATGGCGTCCACGTCCGCTTCGAATGCATCTTCGAGGAAGCGATCGATGAGCACCGGGTGCTCCGGAGCGACGCGCGCCGCGCGCGCGAAGTACGCCGTCAGCGACGCATCGTCGTAGACGATCTCCATGGCCCGCCCGCCGAGTACGTACGAGGGGCGCACGAGCACCGGATATCCGACACGTGCCGCCACCGCGACCGCTTCCTCCACCGAGAACGCGATCCCGCTCGGCGGCTGGCGCACCCCAAGCTCGCGGGTGAGCGCTTCGAAGCGCCCCCGGTCCTCGGCGGCGTCGATGGCGTCGGGCGAGGTGCCGAGGATCTTCACGCCGGCGCGCTCGAGACCCCACGCCAGGCGGAGCGGCGTCTGGCCGCCGAGCTGCACGACGACCCCGAGCGGCTGCTCCAGCGCGACGATCTCGAGCACATCCTCGAGCGTGAGCGGCTCGAAGTAGAGCGCATCCGAGATGTCGAAGTCGGTCGATACGGTCTCGGGGTTCGAGTTGACCATCACCGTGCGATAGCCCATCTCGCGGAACGCGAGCGCGGCCCGCACACAGCAGTAGTCGAACTCGACGCCCTGTCCGATGCGATTCGGGCCGCTTCCGAGGATCACGACGGTGCGGTCCCCGGAAGGGCCGGACTCGTTCTCCTCGTCGTAGCACGAGTAGAGGTAGGGCGTGCTCGAGGGAAACTCGCCCGCGCAGGTATCGACCGTCTTGTAGACCGGCCGGATCCCGAGCCGATGGCGCCGCGCGCGCACCTCGTCCTCGGTCTCGCCCCGCAACTGGGCGAGCTGCCGGTCGGAGAAGCCCATGCGCTTCATCCGCCGGAGCTCGGCGATTTCTCCGCCCCCGTCCTGCCGGCCGTCTCCGCCGGCGGGGTTCCGCGCGTAGTCCGCCTCCGCCTCGACCAGCTCGGCCATCTGGTGGAGGAACCAGGGGTCGATGCCGCTCCGCTCGGCGATCTCCGGCACCGACACCCCGAGCTCGAGCGCGCGCTTGAGCTGGTAGATCCGCTCGGGCGTGGGCGTCCGAAGCGCGGCGAGCACCGTCTCGCGCGAGCCATCAGCGAGGCGATCGTCCGCCGGCGCCGCGGCCGTGGCCCAGCCGGGCCGGTCGGTCTCGAGCCCGCGCAGCGCCTTTTGCAGCGCCTCCTTGAACGTGCGGCCGATCGCCATCACCTCGCCGACAGCCTTCATCTGCGTGGTGAGCGTCGGATCCGCCGCGGGGAACTTCTCGAACGCGAAGCGGGGCACCTTGACCACGACGTAGTCGAGCACGGGCTCGAAGGAAGCCGGCGTGGTCCGGGTGATGTCGTTGGGCAGCTCGTCGAGCCGGAACCCGACCGCGACCTTCGCCCCGATCCGGGCGATGGGAAACCCCGTGGCCTTCGAGGCGAGCGCCGAGCTGCGCGAGACCCGCGGGTTCATCTCGATGACGAGCTGCTCGCCGGTGGCCGGGTTCACGGCGAACTGGATGTTGCATCCGCCGGCGGCCACGCCCACCTCGCGGATGATCGCGATCGCCGAATCCCGCATCTGCTGGTACTCGCGGTCGCTCAGCGTCATCGCGGGGGCGACGGTGATCGAATCGCCGGTATGGACGCCCATCGCGTCGATGTTCTCGATGGAGCAGACGATCACGACGTTGTCCGCGCCGTCCCGCATGACCTCGAGCTCGTACTCCTTCCACCCGATGATGCTGCGCTCCACGAGCACCGAGCCCACCGGCGAGAGCTCGAGCCCGCGCCGGATGAGCGTCTCGAACTCGTCGCGATTGTAGGCGATGCCGCCGCCGGTGCCGCCGAGGGTGAACGACGGGCGGAGAATCGCGGGATATCCCGTCTCCTCGACGGCGGCCAGCGCCTCGTCCACCGAGGTGACGGTGCGGCCCTGCGGCGTCGCGAGGCCGATCCGGCGCATCGCGGCGGCGAACTCCTCGCGGTCCTCGCCGATCCGGATGGCGCGCTCGTTGTCGCCGATCAGCTCGACGCCGAACCGCTCGAGCGTCCCGTCCCGGTGGAGCGCCATCGCCGTGTTCAGCGCGGTCTGCCCGCCCATCGTGGGGAGCAGCGCGTCGGGCCGCTCGCGCTCGATGACCTTGGCCACCCATTCGGGCGTCACCGGCTCGATGTACGTGCGGTCGGCGATCTCGGGATCCGTCATGATCGTGGCGGGATTCGAGTTCACCAGCACCACGCGGTACCCCTCTTCGCGGAGCGCGCGCACCGCCTGGGTCCCCGAGTAGTCGAACTCCGCGCCCTGCCCGATCACGATCGGCCCCGAGCCGATCAGGAGAATCGTCTTGATGTCAGTCCGCTTGGGCATCCACCACGTCCCGGAGTGTCTGATCGATTGTGCGGGTGGGGGTCCACCCGGTGGCCGCCCGGATCTTCGCCGGATCGCCGACGAGATGGGGAATATCGCCTGAACGGGCGAGCGACGCGTCGGGCACCGGCGCCGCGGCGGCTCCGACGAGGCCGGCGAGCTTCGTGAACACGTCGCGGAGCGCGATGCCTTCGCCGCGCGCGACGTTGTAGATCTCGCCCGCCCCGCCCCGCTCCAGGAGCGCCAGGTAGGCGGCAACCACGTCCCGCACGTCGGTGATGTCGCGGACCGGCTCGAGGTTGCCCACCGGAATTTCGCGTCGCCGGTCCCGGCGGGCCTCGGCAAGCCGCCGGGCGAGCGCGGGCACGACGTACAGCTCGGCCTGGCCGGGCCCGGTATGCTGGAACGCGCGTGCGAGGATCACCCGGAGCCCGGTCCGGCGCGCGATCTCCAGGGCCCCGAGCTCGGCGGCGGCCTTCGTCGCGGCATAGGGCGACTGTGGCCGCACCGGGTCGGTTTCCCGGCGCGGCACCGGCGCACCGGCGCCGTAGACCTCGCCGCTCGAGACCGCGATCACCACCGGGTCGGCGGTGCCACGCTCGCGCGCCTCACCGAAGGCTTCGAGCAGCCGTGCCGTGCCGGCGGCGTTGACGCTCCACGCGAGACCCGGATCGCGCCGGGCTTCCCGGCTCGAGGCGATGGCGGCCAGGTGCACCACACCTTCCGGCCGCCGGTCCGCCGCGGCGCGCGCCGAGGCCGGATCCTCGAGGTCGAATGCGAGGATCTCGACGTCCTCCCGCGCCGCAGCGCCAAGCCACCGCTCCGGGGCCTCCGCGCCGGGGCGCACTGCAGCGATCACACCGTGACCGCGCTCGAGCAGGTGCCGGACGAGAAACCGCCCGACGAAACCGTCGGCACCGGTGACGAGAACGTTCACCGGGACACCGTCACCGCCGCCGCGCGGCGAGACGCGCGAGGTCGGCGTCCACCATCATGGCTACGAGCTCGCGAAAGCTCACCGTCGGCGCCCAGCCGAGCTCGGCGCGCGCCCTTGAGGCATCGCCCGTGAGCACGTCCACCTCGGCGGGGCGGATGAAGTTGGGGTCGACGCGGACGTGCTTCTCCCAGTCGAGCCCCACGTGCGAGAACGCGGCCTCGACCAGGTCGCGCACGCTGTGCGAGACCCCCGTGCCGATCACGTAGTCTCGCGGCTCCGGCTGCTGCAGCATGCGCCACATCGCGTCCACGTAGTCGCCCGCGAAGCCCCAGTCCCGTCGGGCATCGAGGTTGCCGAGCCGGAGCTCGGTGGCGAGCCCCAGCTTGATGCGCGCGACGCCGTCGGTGACCTTGCGCGTCACGAACTCGATGCCCCGGCGCGGCGACTCGTGATTGAAGAGGATGCCGCTCACGGCATAGAGGCCGTACGATTCGCGGTAGTTGACCGTGATCCAGTGGCCGTAGACCTTCGCGACGCCGTAGGGCGATCGGGGGTAGAACGACGTCCGCTCCGTCTGCGGCGTCTCCTGGACCCGGCCGAACATCTCCGACGAGCTCGCCTGATAGAAGCGCGCCGCGGGATGTGCGAGCCGGATGGCCTCGAGGATGCGGGTGACGCCCAGTGCGGTGAACTCGCCGGTGAGGACGGGCTGGGACCAGGAGGTCGGCACATAGCTCTGCGCGGCGAGGTTGTAGACCTCGTCGGGCTGCACCTGCTGGATGACCTGGGTGAGCGAGTGCTGGTCGAGGAGGTCGGCTGCCACGATACGGAGCCGGTCGATGAGGTGCTCGATCCGCTCGTAGCTGTGGTGGCTGGTCCGCCGGACCATCCCCACGACTTCATACCCCTTGTCGAGAAGGAGCTCGGCGAGGTACGAGCCGTCCTGGCCGGTGACTCCCGTGATCAGGGCCTTTGGCATTGCGCCTCCAGGTGGTCCGCGGCCGCCCGGCTGGGGTCCTGACCCCGCCCGGGGCGTTGCGTCAGTGAGCCTCGCAAATTAAGTTTCGAGGCTTGTTTAGAACATTGCGCCCGGGCCGGCCCGCGCGCGCAGCGACTCCGGAACGCTTCTCGAAGGACGGACATATGGCACGGGTCTGCACCGTGTGCGCCAAGGGGCCGACCACCGGCCACAACGTGAGCCACGCGAACAACCGCACCAACCGCCGCTGGTACCCGAATCTCCAGACGGTCCGCGTGCTCGTGGATGGCGCTCCCAAGCGGGTGCGCGTGTGCACCCAGTGCCTCAAGAGCAACAGGATCCGGAAGGCGGTCTGAGCTTTGCCTCTCGTGGCCTCGGGCCGTACCCCGGGGCCACTGAGCATCGACCCCAAGAAAAAGGGGACCCATCCGGGTCCCCTTTCTGATTTCCGGTCCTGCTGCCTCACGCATCCAGGAGCTCGATGCGCGCCACGTCGGCGCCATCGCCGGGGCGATGCCCCAGCTTGAGGATCCGGGTGTAACCGCCCGGGCGCGCGGCGAAGCGGGGACCGATCTCGCTGAAGAGGCGGCTCAGGACCTCGCGGTCCTTGATCTTGC
>JBLNHD010000201.1:0-8485 GCA_050268825.1 Gemmatimonadota bacterium | reverse complement strand
CCGGTCGCGCATCGAGGGCGGCGCGGTGGACTCGCTCTCGTCCGATGAAGTCTGGGTCCGCGCGGCGCGCGGCCTCGTGACCCAGCTCGACGATCCCTACGCCGAGCTCTTCTCGCCGGAGCAGATCGCCAGCTTCAGCCGGAACACGCTGCGCAATGACTACGCCGGCGTCGGCATGAACATCCAGGACCAGCTCGGAACCATCGTCGTCACCGCCACCTTCCCGGGCTCGCCGGCGCGGCAGGGCGGTGTCCGCGCCGGAGACCGGATCGTCACGGTGGATGGACAGCCCACCGCCGGGCTCCGGCTCGACGAGGTTTCCGCCCGGCTCATCGGTCCGCCGCGCACCACGGTGGCCGTGACGTTCCGGCGGCCGGGCGTGGCGGAGCCGATCGAGATGAGGTTCGTCCGGGCCCAGATTCACGTCCCGGCCGTTCCCTACGCCCTCATGCTGGACGATCGCATCGGCTACGTGCCGCTGCAGCGGTTCAATGATTCGAGCGCGGCGGAGGTCGGCACCGCCGTGGCGCGCCTCCGCGCGGAAGGGGCGCAGGCGTTCGTGCTCGACCTGCGCGGCAATCCCGGCGGGAGCCTCAACCAGGCGGTGTCGGTCAGCGAGCGCTTCCTCACGCCCGGCCAGCAGATCGTGAGCGTGCGGTATCGCGACCGTCCGGTCGAGGTGCACACGGCGGGCATCGCGGGCGCCGTGAACGGCGCCGTGCGCTCGGGCGAGCCGGTGGTGGTGCTGGTGGACGGCGGTGCCGCATCGGCGGCGGAGATCGTCGCCGGAGCGCTGCAGGACCACGATCGCGCGCTCGTGGTCGGGACGACCTCGTTCGGGAAGGGTCTCGTGCAGAGCCTCTACCCGCTCCGCCAGGGGTGGGCCCTCAAGCTGACGACGGCGCGCTGGTATACGCCGAGCGGACGCAGCATCCAGCGGGACCGGCAGATGCGGAATGGCCGGATGGTCGAAGTCGTGCCGGACTCGCTCGAAACCGACTCGGTGCGTGCCTCGCGTCCCGCGTTCAAGTCGGACGCCGGGCGGATCGTCTACGGCGGTGGCGGGATCACCCCGGATCTCGTCGTGCCGGCGGACACGGTCTCGTCGGTGGAACAGCGTTTCCTCGAAGCGCTCGCGCCGTCTTCGCAGAAGGCCTATCGCACGCTCTACGATCTTGCGCTCGAGATGCGGCCCACGCTCGAGGCGGATTTCGAAGTGTCGCCGGCCTGGCGCGACAGCTTCTACGTCCGGCTGCAGCGGGAGGGCGTCGCGGTGGAGCGCGCCCGCTTCGACTCGGCGTCCTCGCTGGTGACCCGGCTCATCGAGCGCCAGGCTGCCACCGTCGCCTTCGGCGATTCGGCCTCGTTCCGCCGTGGCGCGCGGGACGATGCGCAGCTCGATCGGGCGGTGGAGCTCCTCAGGGACGCGCGCAACCAGACGGAACTGTTCGCGCTGGCGCTCGACGGATAAGAGACGCGGGACGCGGGACGCGGGACTCGGGAGCGCTGACGGGCAGGCAGGCCCCGCGTCCCGAGTCGCGTCCCGAGTCCCGCGCCCACCTCACCGCGTCCGCGAGTAGATCAGCTCCAGGAGCTCGTCGTAGATTTCCTCCGCGCGCGCCTCGCCGGACCGCACCGCGTCGGCGGTACAGTGGCGCAGGTGGTTCCGCATCAGCTCGCGGCTCACCCCCCGCAGCGCTTCGTGCACCGACGCGATCTGCGTCATGATGTCGGTGCAGTACCGGTCTTCCTCCACCATCTTCTGCAGCCCGCGCACCTGGCCCTCGATGCGCCGCAGCCGCCGGAGATTCCGCTCCTTGCCTTCGCTGTCCACGCCCGCGGCGTGGCGCTCCGCGTTGTCTTCCTTCGTCATGCGATCCTCGCCCGGCGGAGCCGGAGACTGTTGGTGACGACGCTGACCGAGCTCAGCGCCATGGCCGCGCTCGCCAGGACCGGACTCAGCAGCAGCCCGAACCGGGGATAGAGAATCCCCGCAGCAACCGGGATGCCGACGACGTTGTAGGCAAATGCCCAGAAGAGGTTCTGGCGAATGGTCCGCAGCGTGGCGCGCGAGAGCTCGATGCCGCGCGCGGCTCCCTGCAGGTCGGGCCGCACCAGGGTCACGTCCCCGGCATCCACTGCGATGTCGCTGCCCCCGCCGACGGCGATGCCGAGATCGGCCTGCGCCAGCGCGGGCGCATCGTTCACGCCGTCCCCGACCATCGCAACGAGGTGTCCTGCGGCCTGCAGGCGGCGAACCTCCGCCACCTTCCCCTCAGGCAGCACTTCGGCGACGATCGTGCGAATGCCGACGCTCCGTCCCACGGCCTCGGCGGTCGCGCGCGTGTCGCCGGTGAGGAGTACCACCTCGAGGCCCAGGTGGCGCAGCCGGGCGACGGCCTCGCGCGAGGTGGCGCGCACGGGATCGGCGATGGCCAGGAGCCCCGCCAGGGTGCCGCCCGCCGCAACGTACACCGGCGTCTTCCCCTCGCCCGCGAGGCGCGTCTCCGCGCCAGCGAGCGGGGCCGGGTCGACGCCGAGCTCGCGCAGGAACGCCGCATTGCCGACCGCTACGTCCTTCCCCTCCACCCGTCCCCGTACGCCGCGCCCCGTGACGGACGCGAACTCGGCCGCATCGGGCAGGAGGAGCGCCCGCTCCCGTGCGCTGCGCACCACGGCCTCCGCGAGCGGATGGGCGGAGGCCCGCTCCACCGAAGCCGCGTCGCGAAGGAGCGTGTCGGCATCCATTCCCGGGGCGGGGATCAGGTCGGTCACGGCGGGGCGGCCTTCGGTGACGGTGCCCGTCTTGTCGAGCACCACCGTGTCGAGCCGGCCGGCCCGCTCGAGCGCGTCGCCGCCCTTGATGAGGACTCCAAGTGACGCGCCCTTGCCGGTTGCGACCATCACGGCCGTCGGCACCGCGAGACCCATGGCGCAGGGGCAGGCGATGATCAGCACGCTTACGGCTGCCGCCAGGCCACGCCCGAGCGGAGCCTCACTGGCAAGGAGGTACCAGGTCACGAACGTCGCGATGGCAATCGAGATCACCACCGGCACGAAGACGGCGCTGATGCGGTCGGCGAGGCGCTGAATGGGTGCGCGCGATCCCTGAGCCTCGCGCATGAGCGTCACGATGCGCGAGAGCGTGCTGTCGGCGCCGAGCGTGGTGGCGCGAAGGCGGAAGGAGCCGGCACGGTTGACGGTGCCGCCGATGGCGCGGTCGCCGACCGCCTTGGCGACGGGCACCGACTCGCCGGTGAGCATGCTCTCATCGACGGCGCCCGACCCCCACACGATCCGGCCGTCCACCGGCACGCGCTCGCCGGGCCGCACGACTACCTCGTCGTCCCGCGTGACGTCGCTCACCGGGATGTCCGTCTCGAGCCCGTGGCGCAGCACGCGCGCCGTCTCCGGCTGGAGCGCGATGAGGCCGCGGATCGACGCCGAAGTCTGGCGCTTGGCGCGCGCTTCGAGCGCGTTGCCTGCAAGCACGAGCCCGATGATGAAGACCACGGCCTCGTAGTACACGTCGGGCGCGATGCCGTGCGCGCGCATCCACCCGGGGGCGAACGTCGCAGCGACCGAGTAGAGCGTCGCGGCGCCCGTGCCGACGGCAATGAGCGTGCTCATGTCCGCGGAATGGTGGCGGAACGCGGACCATGCCCGCGTGAAGAAGTGGCGGCCCGACCAGAGCAGGACACCCGCGGTGATGGCGAAGAGCGCGCCGGTGAGCGCCGCCCGCGGCAGATCGTAGAGCCAGGGGGCGGCGGCCGCGAGCGGCGGGCTGAGGTAGCGCATCGCCAGGTTCATGAACGGATCCACGGCACCCGCGTGGTGCTGGCCGGTCATGAGCGGCATCGAGAGGATCATCGACACCAGTGCCGCGAGGAGCGTCATGATGGCCTTGCGCCGCAGGTCGCGGTACTCCGCCTCCTGCGCCGCATCGTGCGCGAGCTGCTCTTCGGCCGCCGAGCGCTGCACCTCGGGGAGCTCGGCGCCGTAGCCCGTGCCGCGCACCGTCTCGACGAGTGCATCCGGAGACACCGAGGCCGCGTCGTAGGTGACCGTGGCCGTGCCGGTCATGAGGTTCACCGAGGCATCGACGACGCCCGGCGTCTGCTCGAGCGTGCGCTGCACCCGGCCCTGGCAGGCGGCGCACGTCATGCCCGTCACCGGGAAGGCGACGCGCTGCTGGTCGGGGACGGCGGTAGTGGACGGCATGGTGCTACTCCACGATGAGGCGGCCCCGCAGCATGCCCATGCCGCAGGTGAATTCGTGCGTTCCGCGCTCGGCTGTGGCCGGCACGTCGATGGCGGTGCGCTGGTGGGCCGGCAGGAAGCGGCGGATGCCAAGGTCGGGGATCACGAGCTCTTCCGAGCAGCTCGAGGTCTCGCGCCGGTCGAAGACGAGGCGCGCCGGGCGCCCATGGGCAATCCGGACGGCGGAGGGGTCGTACCCCCCGGCGACGACGATGGCGATCTCCTGCACGTCTCCGCCCGACGCCACGGCGACGCGCCGGCGCCCGGCCACGAAGAAATACCAGTTGATCCAGGCGATGGCGGCGAGTCCGCCAAGGAGTACGACGAGCTTGTCGAGCGGCATGGGGGCATCCTCCTTGGCCTGACTATAGCATACCCCCCTACCCTATGTCAAGTCTGCGCTGGCAGTCTGCCCTCGCGGCGGAATCGTCCCGCCACTCCGGGTCACCGCGACCCGTCCTGCGCGCTGCCTACGGCGTCTGCTGTGCCAGCCCCACCGCTTCGAGCATGAACGCGTACCGGAAGGCGCGCTCGCGCATCTGGTCGTATCGTCCCGAGCTCCCGCCATGGCCGCCGGCGAGATTGACGTTGAAGTAGAGCGGGTTCGCGTCGGTCTTGAGCTCGCGCAGCCGGGCCACCCACTTTGCCGGCTCCCAGTACATCACCTGCGAATCGTTGAACGACGTCGTCACGAGGATCCACGGGTACGCCTGCGCCCGCACGTTGTCGTAGGGCGAGTACTGGCGCATGTAGGCGTAGTGGGTCGAGTCGGTCGGGTTGCCCCACTGCTCCCACTCCTGGGCAGTCAGCGGGAGGGAAGCGTCCAGCATCGTGTTGATCACGTCCACGAACGGCACCTCCGCCACCACCGCACGGAAGAGCTCGGGGCGCATGTTCACCACGGCGCCCATCAGCAGCCCGCCTGCGCTCCCGCCGTTGGCCACGAGCCGCTCGGGCGACGTGTAGCGGAGCCGCACGAGCTCCTCGGCGACGTCGATGTAGTCGTGGAAGGTGTTCATCTTCTTCATCATCTTGCCGTCGTCGTACCACTGCCGGCCCATCTCCTGGCCGCCACGGATGTGGGCAATGGCGTAGACGAAGCCGCGGTCCACGAGGCTCAGCACCGACGAGTTGAACGTCGGCTCCATCGTGGCGCCGTACGAGCCGTAGGCGTAGAGGAGCAGGGGGCTCCGGCCGTCGAGGCGAGTCCCGCGGCGGAGCAGCAGCGATACGGGGACCTGCACTCCGTCGCGCGACGGCGCCATGAGCCGCCGCACTTCATACCGCGAGCTGTCGTACCCGCTCGGAATCTCCTGGCGCTTGAGGAGCGTCCGCCCGCGGGTCCGCATGTCGTAGTCGTAGACCGATCCCGGTGTTACGAGCGACGTGTAGGAGAACCGGAAGAGATCGGTGTCGAATTCGGCATTGTTCGAGGCGAACACGCCGTAGGCCGGTTCGGGGAACGTGACGTAGTGCGACGCGTTCCCGGCGAGATCGGTGATGCGAAGGCGCCGGAGCCCCCCGGAGCGCTCCTGCACGACGACGTAATCCTTGAAGACCTCCATGCCCTCCACGAATGCCGAGTCCCGGTGCGGAAGCCATTCGGTCCACGCCGAGAGGTCGGACTCGGGTGCGCGGAGGATCCGGAAGTTGCGTGCAGAGTCGTTCGTGGAGAGCAGGAAGAAGCCGTCGCCGTGGTCCACCGCGTATTCGACGCCCGCGCGGCGCGGCAGCACCACGCGCGGCTCGGCCGTGAGGTCCGCCGTGGGCACGATGCGCCATTCCGACGAGGTGAAGCCGTCGGCGAGGATGAACGCGTACCGGTCGCTCCGCGAGCGGTAGACGTAGACGTTGTTGAGGACGTTGTCCTCCTGGAAGACCCTGACGTCGGCGCTCGCAGGCGTCCCCACGACGTGGCGCCACACCGCATGCCCGCGCTTCGCGGAATCCGCGCGCATGTACAGGAAGGTGCGGTTGTCGTCGCCCCAGGCGCTGCCGTTCCAGGCTCCGACGATCGAGTCGATCACCCGGCCGGTCGCCAGGTCCTTCACGAAGAGCGTGTAGTCGCGGAAGGCGGTGGTGTCCACGAGGTAGAGCACCTTCGAGCCGTCCGGGCTCACGTTCACGTCGGCAATGCTGTAGAAGCGGCTCGAGCCCGCCATGGCGTTCTGGTCGAGCATCACCTCTTCGGTGGCCTCCGTCGAGCCCTTCTTCCTCGCGTGGATCGGGTAGGGCTTTCCCTGTTCGGTCCGCGTGTAATACCAGTACTTGCCGTCGCGATACGGGACGGAAAGATCGGTTTCCTTCACGCGACCGAGAATCTCCCGGTACAGCTGCTCGCGCAGTGGCGCGAGGTGCCGGAGCGACGCTTCGGTGTACGCGTTCTCCGCCTTCAAGTGCTCGAGCACCGCGGGATCGCCCTTCTCCCGCATCCAGAAATAGTTGTCGACCCGAACCTCGCCGAAGAGCGTGTCCACTTTCGGCACGGCGCGCGCAACGGGTGGGACCGCCGAGGCCGCCTGGCCGCTCGCGGCGCGGGACCCCCCGACCTGGGCGGTGAGCATCGACGGAACGACTGCGAGAAGGACGACACGGAGGATGGAGCGCAGCATGGGCGGCTCGGGCGAGGGGAAGGGCCTATCGTACCGCCCGGCCGGCGAGTCCGCAAACCCCGGTGAAATGCCCCTGCTACGGTGGGTTCAGTGCGGCTGCTGCAGCGCGGAGGTGGCTTCGCTCCGTGCTGTGGCGACGAGCCCGAGCGGCACGTAGCGGATCCCGCGCCATGCATGGGTCTCCCTGCCCGCGCGAAGGAGCATCTGGCTGGAGATTCCGCCGTCGAGCAGTACCGCGCGCCGCGCGCCCAGCGCACCCATCACCGCGGCCATCTCGGGCGTCGTGAGGCCGAACGGGAGGTTGTCGAGGACACCGCCGAGGCCTTCGAATCGCGTCAGGGCCACGAGCATCCGGCCGTCGCGCAGCTCGCCGATGGCGAGGCGTGCGTCGCGATGCTCGAGATCCACGCCCTGGCCCGGCGCCCGGATCGGCTGGGGCACGCCGCCGTCATCGACGAGCAGGGCAGGGTAGGACTGAAATGCCTGCGCCACCCGGCCGGAGGCTCGCGCAGCGGCGATGCTGTCGGCCGCGATGAGGCGGAACGACCCGTCCCGGCCGATGACGACCGCGGGCGCGAGCGGCCCGCGGCCGGGCGGCTGCCGTTCCACGCCATCACGAACCACCCAACCCCACGCGCCCCCCGCGCCGAACTGTCCGGCGTTCAGCGCGAGGACGGCCGCGGCAGGGGCATGATCCACCGTCCACCGGTTCGGTGGCCCCTTTCCTGTCGGTGGTGCGGCGAGGTTCAGCTCGTGCAGCCGCGGATCGAGACGAGCCACGATCACCCGGATGCGCCACGCTTCGCCGCTTCCCGACAGCCGCAGCTCGCCCCATTCCAGGCCCGGCGAAGCCTTCCTCCACGTGATGGCCTCCGCCACGGCAGGCAGCTCGGCCCGCCATGCCGCAGGTGCCGAATCGCTCCGCCACCACACGCGCCAGGACCCCCGATGCTCGACTGCGAGCTCGGGGGCCACGGCGGCGATGGACGCAGCGGTTGCCGCGAGGAGTCCGGTTGCCGCTGCCCGCACCATCAGTAGCTCTTCATGACCTCGAGATACTTCGACAGGTCGGCCAGCTTCGCCTGCATGGCCGCGACTTCCGCCTCCGTGTAGACCAGACCCCCGCTGTCCTTCCCGCCACTGGCCACGAACGGCAGGATCCGCTCGCGCAGAATCGAGTACTGGCCGTCATCGAAGCCGCTGGCGTCGAGGCCCGCCCGGCGTACGTCCTGGTGGGTGAGCATCGGCTCCATCTCGGGCCGCTCCGGCTCGGTGGCGCGCGGACCGCAGGTGCGCTCGATCTCCTGGTTGGCGCCCGTGGCCATGGCCTGGCTCCGGTTGGCGACGGCCATCGAGGCCTTTCCGACGGAGTCGGCCAGGCGCTGGATCTCCTTCATGTCGCCGCGCTCCTGCGCCGCCTTGATGCGCTGGGCCACCCGCTCCATGCCGGCCGAGTCGGTCACCGACGCACCGTACGACTGCATCTGCGAGCTGGATCGGTCCTCGATCGGCCTGGCGCATCGATCCCACGCCTCGCTCTTCCGGGTGTATTCGGCGTACTGCCGGTCTTACTCCTCGCGCGCCTTCTGATTCCGCCGCTCGATCCCCTCGTC
>JBLNHD010000200.1:0-4792 GCA_050268825.1 Gemmatimonadota bacterium | reverse complement strand
GGATGCGTCGCGGCCGCAACCAGTCCCTCGGGCCCGGCCGGCAGTGTCTCGATCCCGTGGCCCGCGAGCCTCGCCGTCAGATCGGCGCACCCGGCGGCCGACTGAGCATGCCGGCGATCGTGCCATGGGTCATGCCGTTCCCCGAATCGCCGGTCGCGATGTAGACGTGCTCGTCGCCCGGATTGCGCCCGATGAACGCCATGTAGTCATTGGGCTCGATCACCTGGCCGGACCAGCGGTCGAGCTCCTCGCCGGCGCCCGGAAAGTGTGCGCGCGTCCATTCGACGAGCGCGTCGAAGCGCTGCTCCTGATCGTCGGCCTGCCCGGTCTTGTGATCCTGGCCGCCGACGATCAGCACCTCGCCACCAGCGTCCTCCGCCAGCCGGACATAGTGGTACGGATCGAGATTGTCCCAGTAGAGACCGCGCGCCACGGTGCCGGACGCGATGCGGAGGCCGACGACGTACGTACGGTAGGCCGCCTGCTTCGTGTGCATCTTCACCCAGTCGTTGACCGGGCTGTTCGTGGCGAAGACGACCGCACCGGCGGCAACGCGGTGCCCGCTCGCCGTGCGCACTTCCGGCGAGGGCGATTTCCTGACGAGATCGGCCACGTGCGTCGAGCAGTGAATCCGCCCGCCGTCGCGCTCGATTGCCCGCGCCAGCCCGGTGACGTATTTCAACGGGTGGAATTGCGCCTGGTCTCCGAACCGGAGCGCCGCGGCGGTGCGGAAGGGCACGCCCGGAATCTGCTCGATCCGCGCGACATCTCCCGCCCCGGCGCGGGCGGCTGCCTCGAACTCCTCGTCCAGTCCCTTCCGCCCGTCCGGATTCTCGGCAAACCAGTAGCCGGGCAGCCGTTCGAAGTCGCAGTCGATCGCCTCGCGGCGCACGACGTCCTCGATCAGATCCACTGCCCGCCGATGGCTCGCGGCCGCGATCCGCGCGCCCTCGGCTCCATGCATTCGCTCGATCTGGCTGTAGAAGTCGTCGAGCGCCCAGCTCAGATGCGCCGTGGTTCGGCCCGTCTCGCCTCCCGCCACGGGGCCGTCGTCGAGCACGATGACGCTCCTGCCCTCCCGGGCCAGCAGGTACGCCGTCGTCAGCCCCGCGATTCCGGCGCCCACCACGCAGACATCGGCGGTCGCGTCGCTCGCAAGCGGCTGGTATGTCGGCACTTCCGCGGTTCGCATCCAGATCGACCGGGTTGCCCCGGAATCGGATTCGGTCGCCTCGATCGCCATGGTGCCCATCCTTCCTTGCTGACTCCGGTCCACGCCAACCCGCCGAAGGTAGGAGGTCCGACGCCGATGATCAAATAAACAAAGGAAAAACTTGACTTATTCCAGCCGTGACGGTATCTAGCCCATGGGCCACCGCGGCGTGCGGCGCCCACCCGCATCCGATGTCGTAATGATCTGCAGCTCGAGCGGAGCGCCGCCGATCGCAGCGACCCGGGTGACTTCCTCAGATCGCTCCGACGAGCGGAGGAGCTGCATGAGCGACGATTCCGCGCCCCTCACCGGGCCCGACCTGACCGTCGGCGTGCCGTCCACTGCGCTCCTCGAAGGCCAGCCGCTCTCCGGCCACGTCGGCGGCGAGGCGGTCGTGCTGGCCCGGGCGGGCGGCCAGGTCTTCGCGGTCGGCGCGAAGTGCACCCACTACGGCGGCCCGCTCGCCGAGGGGATCGTCGTCGGCGAGACGATCCGCTGTCCCTGGCATCACGCCGCCTTCAGCCTGCGCACGGGAGAGCCCACGCGCCCTCCGGCGCTCTCGAACATTCCCTGCTGGGAGGTCGAGGAGCGGGACGGCCGGATCCGCGTGACGTCGAAGCGGCCCGAGGCCGCCCGGCTCGTTCCTGCCGACGCGGCATCGCGGCCGGGCAAGGGAGCGCCCTCGTCCGTCGTCATCGTCGGTGGCGGCGCGGCGGGTGCGGTGGCGGCGGAGACGCTTCGCCGCGGCGGGTATACCGGGCGCATCGTCGTCGTCGAAGCCGGCAGTGCCACCCCGACGGATCGGCCAAATCTCTCGAAGGACTACCTCGCGGGAAACGCGCCCGAAGAGTGGATCCCGCTTCGACCCGGTTCCTTCTACGCCGACAACGACATCGAGCTTCTCCTGGGGCACCGCGTGACGGCGATCGATCCGAAGGCGCGCCTGGTGACGCTGCACGACGGGTCGTCGCTTCCCTATGGCGCCCTGCTGCTCGCAACGGGCGCCACGCCGGTCACGCTCGACATGCCCGACGCGGGCCAGCGGATCCACTATCTCCGCACGCTCGCCGATTCCCGCGCCATCGTTGCAGCGGCGTCCGGCGCACGGCGGGCGGTGGTCATCGGCGCGAGCTTCATCGGGCTCGAAGTCGCGGCGTCGCTTCGCACGCGTGGCCTCGACGTGACCGTGGTCGGACCCGAGGCCCGCCCCCTCGAGCGCGTGCTCGGTCCGGAGCTGGGCGACTTCATCCGGGCGCTCCATGAGGAGCACGGCGTTGCCTTCCGGCTCGGCCAGACGGCGAGATCCATCGGCGCGGCGAGCGTGACGCTCTCTGGTGGAGAAGAGGTGCCGGCGGATCTCGTGGTGGCCGGCATCGGGGTGCGGCCGAATACCGGCCTCGCCGAGGCAACGGGACTCGCCACCGACCGGGGTGTCATGGTGGACGAGTACCTCGAAACGAGCGAGCCGGGCATCTTCGCCGCCGGCGACATCGCGTGCTTTCCGTATCGGGACAGCGAGGAGCTCATCAGGGTCGAGCACTGGGTCGTGGCTCAGCGCCAGGCGCAGGTCGCTGCGCGCAACATGCTCGCCGGGCCTGGCGGCGCGCGAACCCGGTTCGACGCCGTTCCTTTCTTCTGGAGCCAGCACTACGATGTCGTCATCGCCTACGTGGGCCATGCGGCGCGGTGGGACGCCCTCACGATCGATGGAGACATCGTGTCGAGGGACTGCACGGTGACCTACCGCCGCGACGGACGAGCGCTCGCCGTGGCGACGATCTTCCGCGACCGGGGGAGTCTCGAGGCGGAGCTTGCGCTCGAGCGCCCTGCGCCGGCGGGGGCCGCCCGATGAGCGCGCAGGCCACTCTCGCCGAGCGGCTCGCGCCGGAGCCGCGCATCGTGCCGGAACTGGAGCAGCTGGTGCGGCGGCAGCTCGCGCTGCTCGGCGAGGACCCCACGCGCGACGGGCTGGCCCGCACGCCCGAGCGGGTGGCGCGCTCGCTCGAATGGCTGACGCGGGGCTATGGCGAGAACGTGCAGGATGTGATCGGCGAAGGCGTGTTCGAGGAGTCGCACGAGAGCATGGTCATGGTGCGGGACATCGAGATCTACTCGCTCTGCGAACACCATATGCTGCCGTTCTTCGGCCGGGCCCACATCGCCTACGTCCCGGACGGCCGGATCGTCGGCCTCTCGAAGCTTCCGCGGATCGTGGAGGTGTTCGCGCGCCGGCTCCAGGTGCAGGAGCGCCTCACCGAGCAGGTGGCGCAGGCCATCGAGGACGTCCTGCGGCCGCGGGGGGTCGGCGTCGTGATCGAGGCGGTGCACCTGTGCATGATGATGCGCGGCGTGGAGAAGCAGAACTCGCGCACGATCACGAGCGCGTTGCGCGGCGAGTTCCGGACCTGCCCGATGACCCGCGAGGAGTTCCTGCGGCTGGCGAACCAGCGCGGCTGATTCAGCGGTCCGCGGCGCCGCCCGTGGTCACCTTCAGTCCGACGATTCCCGCCACGATCAATCCGATGCACGCGAGCCGGATCGCGGTGGCCGGCTCCCGGAAGAGCACAATGCCGAGCGCCGCGGTTCCGACCGTGCCGATGCCGGTCCACACGGCATAGGCCGTCCCGAGCGGCAGGCTCCGGAGCGCAACGCCGAGAAGGGCCATGCTCCCGACGAGGGCGGCGGCTGTGCCGAGTGTCGGCCCGAGCCGGGTGAACCCGTCAGTGTACTTGAGGCCGACGGCCCAGCCGATCTCCAGCAGCCCCGCAACGAACAGCGCGATCCACGCCATTGCCCGCTCCCATCCCTGTCAGAGGTCCACCATTCGCTATTCGGGCTCGAGCGCCACGACCGCAATATCCGCCCGGCGCTCACCCATGGTGAGATACACGGCGTCCTCCCGGGCCACGAGCCCATAACGCGTCGGTTGCCGGGACGGATCCTCGAACCGGAAGAGCTGGCGGGGAGCCCCGGTGAGCGGCGCCACCCACAGCGCCGACGTCACCGAGTCGATGGCGACGACGTAGAGCGACTGGCCGCGCGGCGCCCACGCCGCCAGCGTCGCGGAGGCGTCCGGCCGTGCAAACACCCGCCGGATCGAACCGTCGGCCATCAGCACTGCGCTGACCGCGCCGTTGTCCAGGAAGGACACGAACCGCCCATCCGGCGAGACCCGCGGATACGCCGCGGCCGGGCTGCGCGAAACCTCGGCGAGTTGCACGGAATCGATCCAGTGGCCTTCGCGTTGCCGCAGCAGCCGGACCGAGTTGCTCCCGTTGAGCCGCCGCTCGTACACGATCGCATCCGAATTCCGCGCCCAGTCCATCTGCAGGTGGTGCCCCGGCCAATCGGAGATCTGCTCCACCGCGCCACCGTCCGGCGCCACCGAGAACAGTTTCCGTTCGCCGAAGCGATAGGAATGAAACCCGATGCGCCTCCCGTCCGGCGAGAATCGGGGGAGAAAATCGTCCCACGTTCCCTCCGTGAGCCGCTGCACCGGTCCGCCGCCGAGCGGCATCCGGAATATGTGCTGGCTCCCGTCGCGATTCGAATCGAAGGCGAGCCAGCGCCCATCCGGAC
>JBLNHD010000199.1:0-4310 GCA_050268825.1 Gemmatimonadota bacterium | reverse complement strand
GGCTTCGGCGGCGGCGGCGCAGGAGGGAGATTCTAGTGGCGGATCCGATCAGCGAGGCGGTCGACCCACTCCTCATCGCGGCCGATGCGGCGCTGGGCAGCGCCTACAGCGCCGTGCTGTACGGGTCGGCGGCCCGCGGCGACTACGTGCCCGGCGCCTCGGACATCAATCTCCTCCTCGTGCTGGACGACGTCGAGCCGGCGGCGCTGCGCGCGCTCGGCCCGGCGTTCGTCGAGTGGCGCAGCCGCACGCCGGAGCCGCCACTCCTCGTGAGCCGCGAGGAATGGTCGCGCGCCACCGATGTCTTTCCCATCGAGATCACCGACATGCAGTCGGCCCACCTGCTGCTCCGCGGGGACGATCCACTCGCGGGGCTCTCCGTGTCGCCGGCCGACCTGCGCCGGGCGCTCGAGTCCGAGCTGCGGGGGAAGCTGCTGCGGCTGCGCCAGGGGTACACCCTGCTCGCCGAGCGCCCCGGCGACCTCGGCACACTCGCGACGAGCTCGGTCCCCACGGCGCTCGTGCTCTTCCGCTGCCTCCTGACGCTCGCGCGGCGGCCGGTCGCCGCGGCGGATGCGGATGCGATCATCCGCGGGGCCGCGGAGCTCGTCGGATTCCCGCCGGCGGCACCGCTCGAGCTCGTGCGCCATCGGGGCGTCGCGAAATGGCGCTGCTCGGCCCAGCTCTTCGAGAGTTACCTGGACACCATCGTCCGCACCGCGCGGTACGTGGATCAACTTCATCCTGGAGATGCTTCATGAGGCGCTATCCGGCCCTGTACGCGTCGCTGCTCGTGCTGACGCTGGCGATCAGCGGCTGCGGCTACAATACGATCCAGACGCTCGACGAGCGGGTCAACCGGGCCCAGGGTGATATCCAGACCCAGCTGCAGCGGCGGGCGGACCTCATCCCGAACCTGGTCGAGACGGTGAAGGGAATCACGAAGCAGGAAGACACGGTGTTCATTTCGATCGCCAATGCGCGCGCGCGGCTCTCGGGGGCGGTCACGGCGGGGAACATTCCGGAGATGAGTGCCGCGAACGCGCAGTTGAGCGCCGGTCTCGGACGCCTGCTGGCCATCGCCGAGGCGTACCCCGAGCTTCGCTCGAGCGAGAACTTCCGCATGCTGCAGGACCAGCTGGAGGGCACCGAGAACCGGATCGCCGTGGCCCGCACCGACTACAATGCGGCAGTGAACGAGCTCAATGCCTTCGTCCGGCGGTTTCCGTACAACCTGACGGCCAAGATCTTCGGGATGGGGGAGCCGCGAGAGTATTTCGAAGCGGAGGCGGGGGCTGCGGAGGCGCCGCAGGTCAAGTTCTGATACGGCCGACGCGGCGGACGCGCGTCGATCCGGCATAGTCGATCCAGCATGAATGAAGCGACCCCGCCGTTGAGCGCGGGGTCGCTTCTCGTTTTCGTCCGGCCCTGTCCGCCTAGTCCGTCACCACATCCGGCAGGACGTACCGGAGCGGATCCACCGGGCGCCCGTTGACGTGGACTTCGTAATGAAGATGCGGACCAGTGGCGAGGCCGGTGTTGCCCACAAGCGCGATGTTCTGGCCGCGCTCCACCCGCTGGCCACGCTGGACCAGCACCTTCGACGCGTGGGCGAACTTGGTCTCGATGCCGTAGCCGTGGTCCACACGGACGACGTTGCCGTACCCCGCCTGCCATCCGGCCGAAACCACTCGGCCCGCGGCGGGGGCTTCGATCGGGGTCCCGGCGGGGGCCGTGACGTCGATCCCCTCGTGCGGCCGGGCCGTATGAAGGATCGGATGCATGCGCATCCGTGAGAACGCACTCGTCAGCCACCCCTGGGTGGGCATGATCGAGGGCATGGCCGCGAGACGCTCACGATGCGAGACGAGGCTGTCGGCCGCCTCGTTGAAGGACGTGGCGAGGAGATTGGCGCGGCGGATCATGGCGTTGAGATCCACGCGGATCTCGCCGGCCCGCCGGGCAAGTGTCGAGCGAGTCGGTGCGGCGCTGGCTGCCGGGCCGCCGATACCGGCTTCCCGGACTTCGGGGGCGATCGGCTCGAGATTGGCGAGGAGGCGGATCCGTTCGTCCCGGGAGGCCAGCGCCTCGATCGTGTCGCTGAGCTCGTGCATCCTGCCGTGCAGGTCCCCGAGCTGCTCGGTCAACTCGCGGTTCTCGACTTCGAGGCGGCTCGTGCGGGAAAGATCGATCGAGCGGGAGAGACTGGCGTATCCGAAGAGCAGGCAGACCCCGATGACGACCACCGCGATCCCGGCGACGAACTTGAGTGCGGAGTACGACACCTCGACGATGCGCGAGGGCTCGGAATCGTGGGGGACGAGAACGACTGTCCATCGGCGTCTTGCCATTCGCACCACCTGGCTGGGGCGGGACTGCGCGCGTCCCCACTCACGCACCCCGCATGCCACGGAGTGTCCGGAAGAAGGGCTGAAGATCACCCGCGGTCCGGCCAATGTCAAGAACCGGGCCCTATACCTAACCCCATGTTTCGCAATGAGATTCGGGCTTTCCCCGGGTCAGGCCGCCAGGGAAATCCGTGGCGAAGTGCCAAACTTCGTGCCTGCAGGGATTTGCACGTTCAGGCAGGCGCCGGTCGAGGGAAGAGATTCTCGGGCTTCCGGGTGGCGGCGCCGGCCACCGCAGGCGTCTCGGCCTCGGTGAGCCTTCGCGTCGCCACGTCCCCCTGCTGACCCAGGGCGGACCAGAGTTCCTGCGCCTTGCCCGGCATGAACGGGGCGATCATGAGGGCCAGACGGTAGAGCGCGGCGGCCAGCGCGTGCAGGACGGTATCCAGCTCGGCCTCCTGCCCGGCCTTGGCGAGGGTCCAGGGGGCGCTCTGCTGGACGAAGAGATTGGCCGCGGACACGAGGCTCCAGGCGGCGTCCGACCCGCCCCTCAGATCGTGAGCGTCCATGGCGCGCTCGAAGGCCGACACCGCGTCGCGGCCCGCCGCATCGAGCGTTGCGGAGCCGGTCGGACGCGGCACGACGCCTTCCCGGTACTTGGCGACCATGGCCAGGACGCGGGAGGCGAGGTTGCCGAGGCCGTCGGCCAGATCCGAGGTGTATCGCTCCTCGAAGCGTTCCCAGGTGAAATTGCCGTCGGCATCCCAGGGTATCTCCCGAAGCAGGAAGAAACGGAACGCATCCGGACCGAACCGGGCGATCGCCTCCGGAAGGTCGAGCCGGGTGCCCGCGCTCTTGCTGAAGCGCTCCCCGCGGAAGTACACGAATCCGTGAGCCCAGACCCGCTCGGGTAGCGGCAGCCCGGCGGAAAGGAGCATCGCGGGCCAGATAACCGTGTGAAAGCGGGTGATGTCCTTCCCGATCACGTGGAGCTGCGCCGGCCACTCGGCGCGGGATTCGGGAAAGCGCGTTGCGGTCCAGTAGTTCGGCAGGGCGTCGAACCAGACATAGGTGGTCTGCTGCTCGCCGTCGCTCGTGGGGCGAGGGAAGGGAACGCCCCAGGTGAAACGTGCCCGGCTCGCCGAAACGTCTTCGAGGCCCTGCCGGAGAAAGGCGAGGATCTCGTTGCGCCGGCTCTCCGGCTGCAGGAAGTCGGCGTTCCGCTCGAGCAGCTCGATCAGTGCGCCCTGGTATCGGCTCAGGCGAAAGAACCAGTTGCGCTCCTGGACCCATTCGAGGGTGCGCGTCGGATGGAGGGCGCACTTCCCGTCCACGATTTCGGCATCCTGCTTGAAGGCCTCGCAGCCGACGCAATAGCGTCCTTCGTACGAGCGCTCGTAGAAATCATCCGGATTCCGCTCGAAGATTCGCTCGATGAGCTCGCGCACCGCGGCACGGTGCGTGGGGCTCGTGGTCCGGATGAACTGGTCGTAGGAGATGCCGAGCTGGGCCCAGGTCGCGCGAAAGGTCTCCGACACGCGTTGAGCCAGCGCCTCCGGAGCGATGCTCTCGTCGGCCGCCGTCTGGGCCACCTTCTGCCCATGCTCGTCCATGCCGATCAGGAACCAGACCTCGTCGCCCTTGAGGCGACGGTACCGCGCGATCGCGTCGGCGCCGATCTTCTCGAAGGCGTGCCCGAGGTGCGGGTCGCCGTTGGCATAATCGATGGCCGTGGTGAGATAGTAACGCGCCACTAGTCGCTCCCGGCGGCGGGCGAGTCCCCGCTGCCGCCGCGCCGGCGCCCGCGCCGCCGCCGGCGGCGGCGAGTTCCCGAACGGCGCTCGGCGGGCTCGCCACCGTCGTCCGGCTTCGGCGCTTCCGGGGGCCCCGCGGCCGCGGCCGGCGGACCCGAGGTGGACGGCGGTGGGGAGGACGGCGGTGGCGAGGACGGCGGCGCCGTCC
>JBLNHD010000198.1:0-16498 GCA_050268825.1 Gemmatimonadota bacterium | reverse complement strand
GCCCATCCCTGCATGACGTCCTGATAGAGCTCGATATGGCGCTCGGCCATCCGGGTCCGCGTAAAGTGCTCGTGCACGCGGGCTTTCCCGGCCTGCCCCATCGTCGCGCGGAGCTGGGGGTCGCGCGCCAGCCGGTCGAGGGCGGATGCAAGGGCCCCAACATCCCGCAGCGGCACTTCCAGGCCCGTGACGCCGGGCACATTCACATCGCGGACTGCGCTCGGGACGGCGGTGGTCACCACGGGACGACCCGCAGCCATCGCTTCCAGCACCACCAGGCCGAACATCTCCTCGGTCGTCACCGACGGGAGGACGAGGAAGTGCGCCTCCGCCATCCGGCGAGGGAGGTCCTCGTCCGGATACTCGCCGTACCATCGCACGCGGTCGGCCACGGCCAGCGCCTGCGCCAGCGTCCGGAGACGCGGACCCTCCGGCCCCGAGCCGACGATGTCGAGCTTGAGGTCGGGCACCCGCTCCAGGGCGCGAAGGAGGATGTCCACCCCCTTGAACTTCACCAGGCGGCCGATGAACAGGGCCCGCGGCGCTGCCCCTTCGGGCGGACCCGGCACGTCCGCCCAGCGGCCCTCGTCGATGCCGAAGGGGATGACCCTGACCTTCCCTTCGAACCCTTGGAGCTCCGCCGAGATCGCCACGTGTGCGGCGCTGGGCACGACGATCGCCTTGGCGCGCCGGAGCACCAGCCTTGCAACCGGCCGGTACATCGCGCGCTTGGTGTCGGCGTGCTGGGTGACGACGACGGGGGTCCGCCCCGCACGCAGGAGGCAGGCAACGTCGGCCAGTGAATGGGGGTGATGGACGTGGATGACGTCGGCGCGGCGCCAGGCGGCCGCGATGTACCCGGGAGCGATTTCCTGGGAGCCGAGGGCGCCGAAGGAAAACGTCCGTGTGACGAAGTTGCCGGGGCGTCGCGCCCGCTCGCCGAAGCTCCGGACGGCCACGACCTCGGCCTGGTGCCCCAGCGCGTTGGCGCCTTCCGCCAGATCCCGCACGACGCGCTCCATTCCGCCCGAGCGCGGCCAGTAGTACTTGGCGAGATGGAGAATCCGCATGTGCCGGCCGCTGCTGGGGGTGGCGGTAGGCCCGAAGTGCCCGCGAAAGAGGACAGAGGTCCTGCATGAAGTCAACGGGCTCTTGGACGGGGCGACGCCCCCTGCCATCTTTTCGTCGCCGCCAGAAAGACGATCAACCCTTGGAGAAACGCACCCCGATGCGCGCCGTCGTCCTCTCGCACGCCTATCTGGAGCCGGCCCGCCGCGGCCGGCTGCGCGCACTCGCCGGGCTGGGCTGCGAGATCGCGGCGGCGGTACCCGACCGATGGCCGATCATGCCGGGCGTCCTGACGCGCCCGCAGTGGGAGGACGACGGGGGCGTGCGCGTAGTCCCCGTCACGGTCGGCGGGCCGATCGAGGATCCGGCCGAAGTCCGCTGGAGCGGCCGGGCGCTCCGGCGCATGCTCAAGGAGTTCCGGCCCGACCTCCTCCAGATCGAAGAGGAGCCCTGGACCCGCGCCGCAGCGCGTGCCGCCGCGGACGCGCGCAAGCTGCGAATTCCGTTCGTCGCCCATACTCGCCACACGCCGGACCTGTCCCTGGGTGCGCGGATGCGCCGGCGGTCGGTCCTCGGGGGCGCCCGCGGAATCGTCGCCGAAAATCCGATCGTGGACGCCGAGCTGGCGCGCGATTTTCCCGAGCAGCCGCGCACCATCGTGCCGCAGGCAGGTATCACGCCGCCCCTCTCTTCCCGCCGTCCGGATGCGGATGCCTTCGTGCTCGGCTGCGTCGGACGGATCGTGCCGGCGCTCGGCCTCGACGTGCTCCTGCGGGCGTGCGTGCGCCTCGCACGCCCGTGGCGCCTGCTCGTCTCCGGGACCGGGCCCGCGCAGGTCGAGCTCGAAGCGCTCGCCGAACGGCTCGGCATCGCCGCGAGGGTCACGTGGCTCGGCGCGCAGCCGGCGGAGGACCGCGACCGGATCTGGCCGACCCTCGACTGTCTGGTGGTACCCTCCCGCTCCTCGACGGATCGCGTCGAGACGCTCGGACTGAGCGCGCTCAAGGCAATGGCGCACGGCGTGCCGGTGATCGTGAGCAACGTCGGCGCGCTCCCGGGGACGGTCGGCGCAGGCGGAATCGTCGTACCCGATGGCGATGTCGATGCGCTGGCCGAAGCGCTCGAGCAGCTGGCCGGGGAGCCGGCCCGGCGGGCGGCAGCCGCCGCAGCCGGCCGCAAGCGCGCGATGGAGGAGTTCTCGAACGAAGTGCTGGCGCGAAGGACCCTCGAGTTCTGGCGCCATGCGACCGGGTCTGCGGCCCCTGCGCCGGCGGCGGCAGCCGTTTGACTTACCCCCGGCCGAAAGCGATCTTCGCCGGCATGCATCTCCGGCAGATTCGATCCGCTGTCGCCCGCCTCGCCGGCGCGGCGGCCGCGCTTGCGCTGGCCGCCGGCGCGGCCGCCGCCCAGGTACCCGAGCAGCTTCCCGATCCCGCCACCGCGGAGGCGCTCCTCCGGAGTGATCCCGCCCTGCAGCGGGAACTGCGCGAGCGGATCCGCAATTCGGGCATGTCGGAGGCGCAGATCCGGCAGCGGCTGCGCGCCGCCGGGTATTCGGAGGACCTCCTCGACCAGTATCTCGGCGCCGGAGATCGCGTCGGAGCGGGGGTGGATGATCGCGAGGCCATCGACGCCGTACGCGCTCTTGGCCTCGTCGGGACGACGGAGGCGGATTCGCTCGAAGAGCTGCTCGCCCGCTCCACGCTCCGCGGCCAGGGAGCGGAATTCGATCCCTATGTTCGCGATTCGCTCCGCGCGGATTCGCTCGGCATTCCCTGGACCCGCCCCCTCCAGATCTTCGGCCTCGATGTCTTCCGCGCACGGAGCACGCGCTTCCAGGCGACGCTCCAGGGACCCGTCGACCCGAGCTACCGGCTCGGACCTGGCGACCGCCTGGCGGTGATCCTCACGGGAGAGGTCGAGCGGGCGCTGAGTCTCGAGGTGAGCCGGGACGGGTTCATCATCATTCCCGAGGTGGGCCAGATGAACGTGGCCAACCTCACGCTCCGGCAGTTCGAAGACCAGCTCTATCAGCGCCTGCGCCGGATCTATTCCGGCATCTCGCGCGCGCCCGGCGCCCGGACCCAGCTCGAGGTGACCGTTTCGCGCCTGCGGAACATCCAGGTCTTCGTGACCGGCGCCGTCGCCCGCCCCGGGGCATATCAGGTTTCCGCGTCGGGATCGGCCCTCACGGCCCTGTACGCTGCCGGCGGGCCCACCGCGAACGGCAGTTTCCGCCGCGTGGAGATCCGGCGCGGCACCGCGCTCGTCGACACCTTCGACATCTACGACTACCTCCTCTCCGGCATCAATGCCGGAGGCGTCGCGCTGCAGACGGGGGACGTGATCTTCGTTCCGGTCCACGGTCCGCGGGTGAAGGTCGCCGGCGCCGTGGTGCGTCCCGCGATCTACGAGGTGACATCGTCGGAAACGTTGCGGGACGTCATCGCCGCCGCCGGCGGCTTCGCCGCCGACGCCCTGCGGCAGCGCGTCCAGATCCACCGCATCCTCCCCCCCACCCCGGGCGACTCGCTCTACGGGAGAGGTCGCGTCGTCGTGGACGTGGGACCGGAGCAGTTCGCCGGCGGTGTCGTGCCGGCCGTCCCGATGCTGGCCGGCGACTCGGTCACCGTGTTCGAGGTTGCCGAGCGCCTGCGCGGGTTCGTCACCGTCACCGGCAACGTGTGGATCCCGAGCCCCGTCGGCTTCACGCCCGGGATGCGGCTGAGCGATGCCATCCGGATGGCCGGCGGCCCGAAGCCGGACGTCTATCTCGACCAGATCCTCGTCTCCCGCCTCCGGCCCGATTCGACGCGGGTGCAGCTCCGGTCGGCGTTTGCGGACACGACCGGCCGCGTCGTCGACGACCTGGTCCTGCAGGAAGAAGATGAGATCACCGTCTTCTCCCGGACGACCTTCCGGCCCGACCTCTACGTGATCGTGACCGGTGCCGTGCGGAACCCGGGCCGGATTCCCTACCGCTCCGGCATGACGGTTCGCGATGCGATCCTGCTGGCCGACGGCCTCACGGAGGATGCGTACCTCCGCGAGGCCGAGCTCGCTCGCGTGCCGGAAGATCGGTCCACCGGTGCGATCGCCACGACCATCCGCGTGCCGCTCGATTCGACCTATCTCTTCGCCCGCGCCGCCGCCGGCGAGTATCCCGGCCCTCCCGGCGTACCGGCTCCGGCCGCGGGCGCGCCCGAAGTGTCCCTGCAGCCCTACGACAACCTCCTGATCCTGCGGCAGCAGGAGTGGGAGCTTCCGCGCACCGTGAAGATCACCGGCCAGGTGAAGTATCCCGGGCCGTACGCGCTGCGCAGCAAGACCGACCGGCTGATGGACATCATCGTGCGCGCCGGCGGTCTCACGACCGAGGCGTATCCGGACGGAATCGAGTTCTACCGGCAGCTCGACAGCGCCGGCCGCATCGGCATCGACTTTCCCGCCGTGCTCCGGAACGGGCGGCACCGTGACAACATCATACTGGCGGCGGGCGACTCGATCGTCGTCCCGGAATTCGATCCGGTCGTGATGGTGCGGGGTGCCGTGAATTCGCCCGGGGCCGTGGCGTACGAGCCGGGACGGAACCTCGATTACTACGTGCGCGCGGCGGGCGGCTATTCGAAGGCGGGCGACAAGAACCGGGCGTGGGTGGTGCAGCCGAACGGCAACAAGCAGTCGGTCATCCGCCGGACACTGCTGGCGGACACGAGCCCCGAGCCCCGGCCGGGCGCCGAGGTCTTCGTGCCGGAGCGTGATCCGGGCCAGACCGGCACCCCGATCGTCGCGATCCTGGGGGCGGCGGCGCAGGTGCTCGCGAGTCTCGTCACGATCATCGTCGTCGCGAGCCAGTAGGCCCAGGGGGCGTCAGCCGGTCAGGCGCCGCTCCTCCGCTCCCTGCCCGACGCGCGACACCTCGAGCCCCTGCTCTCGCAATCGCTCTGCCTGCCACGCATCGAGGCGCACGGTCAGGGCGGCCGTGGCGCCGTCATCCTCGCGGGCCATCACCTCACCCATTCGATACAGCGATGCCGCGGTGGCGCCGTCCGCCGCGGGCACGCGCACGCGCACGACGACCCGGTCCTTCCGCTCGATGCCCCGGAGCCTCGCCTTGAGCGCTTCGAGGCCGTCGATTCGCATGGTGCTGGCGAAGACCGCCCCGGGGAAGAGTTCGCGCACGCGGGCCGTGAGCGCCGAGGGATCCGCGACGGCATCGAGCTTGTTGAAGACGGGAATGGTCGGCCGGTCCGCGAGGCCGAGCTCCGCGAGCACCTTGTCCACGACCCGCATCTGCCCTTCCCAGTCATGATGCGAGGCGTCCACGATGTGCAGGAGGACGTCGCCCTCCCGGGCCTCCTCGAGCGTGGCACGGAAGCTCGCCACGAGATGGTGCGGCAGCTTGCGAATGAACCCGACCGTATCCGTGACGCGGGCGCGGACTCCCTCGCCCAGGTCCACCTCGCGCGTCAGCGTATCGAGCGTGGCGAAGAGCCGGTCCTCGACGAAGATCTCGTGCTCGCCCGAAAGCATCCGGAGGATGCTCGACTTGCCGGCGTTGGTGTAGCCGACGAGCGCCACGCTGAGCATCGGGTCCCGGCCGGCGCGGAGGTTCTCGCGGTGCTTCTCGACGTCGCGCAGCTTTTCCTTGAGGGACTGGATGCGCCGGCGGATGATCCGGCGGTCGGTCTCGAGCTGCGTTTCGCCCGGCCCGCGAAGACCGATGCCGCCGCGGATACGCGACAGGTGGGTCCACATCCGGGTGAGCCGCGGCAGCAGGTACTCGAGCTGTGCCAGCTCCACCTGGAGCTTCGCCTCATGCGACCGCGCGCGCGTCGAGAAGATGTCGAGAATGACCTCCGCCCGATCCATGACGCGCACCTTGAGCTCGCGCTCGAGGTTGGCGCCCTGCACCGGCGACAGCTCCTCGTCGAAGATCACCAGCGTCGCGCCCGAGGACTCGATCTCGGCGCGGACCTCCTCGACCTTGCCTTCGCCGATGAGGGTGGCCGGATTCGGCGACACGACCTGCTGAAAGATCTTGCCGACCACTTCCGCCCCGGCGGTGTCCACCAGCCGGGTCAGTTCGTCGAGGTGTTCCGCGATGTGGCGCCCGTCGGGGGAGCCCTTGCGGGGAGCGGCAACGAGAATGGCCCGCTCCACCGGATCGCGAACGGGAATCAGGTCGCGGATGACGTCACCTGCCTGTGGTCGAAGGAGTCGATGTGGTCGTGGCCGACCGCGAGCGGGTGAGCGGTGCCCTGCCCTGGCGCGTGAACGGCACGACCCGGTTGCCGAACGGCGTGCGCACGGTGGCCTGCCCCCGCATGGTGTAGGGGATGTCCCGATACCCGAGCGCCGCGCGCACCGCCGCACTCACGCCATCCCAGTTGAAGCGGAGGGGGAGCGTCACGGTGGTCGTGTCGCCGTCCTGAATCTGGAACTCGTCGGTGTAGGTGATATCGCCGAGGTGCGAGCCTTCGACATCGAATCCCAGCTCGAGCTTCGTGCCCCTCAGGGTAAAGCTGTTCGGATTGTAGACGTCGACGACCAGGTCCATCGAGCCGCCCGTCAGGCCCACTCCGCGCACCACGACTTCCTGCAGGCTCACCTGGGGTTCCAGAAAGTTGTTCGGGATGCCGGAGCAACCGAGCGAGGCTGTCAGCACTACCGCCGGTACCAGCAGGGACGCTTTCATGTGAGCAGTTCCTCGAAAAGTGGCCTGGCCCCAACAAGCAAGCGGCGGGCCATCGCGCTCTGTGCGCCCGGTCACACCGCCTCCCCCGCGCTCGCCTCGCCGGGTGGACGGTCGCCGCGCTCCGCGCGCAGCTGCTCCTCTCGCCGCTCCGCCCACCAGGCCAGCCGCTCGGCCACCCGCTTCTCGAAGCCGAATGGCCCCGGCGCATAGAACTCGCGCCCCCGCAGCTCATCCGGAAGATACTCCTGTGCGAGGTAGGCGTCGGGTGAATCGTGGGCGTAGCGGTATCCCTGGTGATAGCCGAGCTCCTTCATGAGCCGGGTCGGCGCATTCCGGATATGGAGGGGAGTCGGGGCCGCCGGCGTCTCCTGCGCGGCTTCGAGCGCGGCATCGAGCGCGCGCTTCGTGCTGTTCGACTTCGGCGCCGTGGCCAGGTAGATCGTCATTTCGGCGAGGGGCAGGTAGCCCTCTGGCGGCCCCAGCATGTGGAACGCGTCGCGCGCGGCGACGGCGAGCTGCAGGGCATTCGGGTCCGCCAGGCCGATATCTTCGGCCGCCATGGCGATGGCCCGCCGGAAGAGCGTCATCGGATCCTCTCCACCATCGAGCATCCGCGCCATCCAGTAGAGCGCACCCTGCGGATCGCTCCCGCGCAGCGACTTGTGATAGGCGCTCAGGAGGTTGAAGTGCTCTTCGCCCGCCTTGTCGTACCGCGCGAAACGCTTCTGCATCGCCTCGCGGGCCGCCTCGACGGTGATCTCGCCGCCGAGTCCCACGTGCGCCGCCGCCGCCTCCAGCACGGTGAGCGCGCGGCGCGCGTCCCCATCGGCTTCCTCGGCGATCAGCGCAACGGCAGCGTCCGCGGCCTTGAGCTCCTGCGCGCCGAGTCCGCGTTCGCGGTCGGCGAGCGCGCGGCGGACCAGCACCGCGACATCGGCGGCGGCAAGCGGGCGCAGCACGAAGACCCGGGTACGCGAGAGGAGCGCACCGTTGATCTCGAAGCTCGGATTCTCGGTCGTGGCGCCGATCAGGGTCACGACCCCTTCCTCGGTGGGAGGAAGGAGGCTGTCCTGCTGCGCCTTGTTGAGCCGGTGAATCTCGTCGATGAACAGGATCGTCTGCCGGCCGCCGCTCGCGAGCCGTTCGCGCGCCTGCGCGACGATCTCGCGGATGCGGGGCACGCCCTCGGTCACCGCACTGAACGGCACGAACACGCGCCCGGTGGCACCGGCGATCACCGCGGCGAGCGTCGTCTTGCCGCTCCCCGGCGGGCCCCACAGGATGATCGACCCGGGGGTGCCGCGCTCGATGGCCTCCCGGAGCGGCTTCCCGGGAGCCAGGACGTGCTCCTGCCCGACGTACTCGTCGAGCGACCGGGGTCGCATCCGTGCCGCGAGCGGCTGCGCGGAGGCGACCGCGGAGAAGAGCGTCTCGTCCGGGCGGAAGGCGCTCACCCCGGGAACCATCGCGCGAGCAGGGCGCGCGTGAGGAGGAATGCGCCAGCCCCGCCGAAGAACGCAAAGGCCGTGGACATGCCGCGCTTGGCCTGGAACTCGGGCACGAGATTGGACGCGGCCACGTAGAGCGTGACGCCGGCAGAGAGGGCGAGGCCATGCGCCGCGAGCGGTGCGGCCACCCGGGTCAGGAGCACGCCTGCCACGGTCGCCAGGCCAAGCGCGCCGGCCGCGGCCATGGCGCGGCGCTGTCCCTGCCCGCCGGCCAGCATCACACTCGCCATTGCGACCCCTTCCGGCAGCTTGTGCAGGAGCACGGCAAGAAACACGAGCACGCCCAGCCCACCCGACACGAGGAATCCGCTCGCGATGGCCACGCCGTCGAAAAAGGTATGGAGCGAGAGGCCGACGAGGGCCGACACGCCGGCGGAAGCGCTCACGCGGTGCGTCTCCTCGCCGAAGTGGAAATGCGGAGTCAGCACATGCTGCGCAAGATGCACGGCGAGAAAACCGGCGAGGACATACAGCGGGGCGCCGGCCTGCTCGAAGGCCTCGGGAAGCATCGCCAGGATCACCGTGGCGGCCATGAAGCCCGCGCCGAACGCGACGAAGACCTCCACGACACGGATCCCCTTCCGCGCATGGCGCACCACGACGGCCGCGCCGATCAGGTTGCCGGCTGCCGCCAGGAGGGCGAAGAGGAGTGGCGTCATCGGAGCTCGCTGGCCAGGGCGAGGAGCGTTTCCCGCATGTTGAGCGAGGGATCGTCGAGCACCCGCTCGAGGAGGGCATCGAGGGCCCGCCCCACCTCCGGGCCGCGCAGTCCGAGCGCAAGCAGGTCGTCACCGTTCACCGCGAGGTGGCGCCGCGCAACGGGGTGGCGCTGCTGCCGGGCGGCCCGCACCATGTCGGCCCAGGGAGCCGGCGCGCCAGTCTGCAGCTCGTGGAGCCGCAACCGATCATCGGCCGCCTCGCCGGCCGCGGCGAGCCACCGCCGCACGTCCGCAGGCGTGCTCGAGCGCGGCGCCTCCGGCGCAGCGCTCAGCCGCTCGATTCGCAGGATCTCCGCGTTCGAGGCCTTGAGCCGGCGCAAGGCGCCTGCCGCATCGGCAAGCAGAAGCGCACCGAGCAAGGCGGGATCCCGGGGTGGAGCCGACACCGCGGGCTCCAGGTGATCCGCCGGCCCGAGCCCGGGGAGCCAGACCTCGGCCGCGCCGCTGTCCCGCCAGAGCGCCACGAGGCGGGCCACTGAGAGCGCCGTCGCAAGTCCCTTGCTCCATTCGTCCTTGACCCGTTCGGCGGAAATCCGCGCCAGCCCGCCGGCGTGCGCCTTCATCGCCTCCCACGTCGCCGGCTCGATCTCGAAGCCGAAGCGCGCCGCGAAGCGGACCGCGCGCAGGATGCGGAGATAGTCCTCCCGGAAGCGCTCGTCGGGACGGCCGACGGCGCGAACCACCTTCGCATGGATGTCGCGCGCGCCGCCGAACGGATCGCGCCATTCGTCACGCAGCGGATGGTAGGCCAGCGCATTGATCGTGAAGTCCCGGCGCGCCAGATCCTCCTCGAGCGACGCGCCGTACGCCACGACCGCATGACGGCCGTCGGTCGACACGTCGTGACGGAAGGTCGTCACCTCGTGCAGCGTGCCGGCGCGGTCGAGCACGCCCACCGTGCCGAACCGCTCGCCCACCGCCACCGTGCGCCGGAAGAGCTTGCGCACCTGGTCGGGTGTGGCCGCCGTGGCGACATCCACGTCCGCGGCGGGCTCGCCGAGTGCCGCATCCCGAAGCGCGCCCCCGACACACCACGCTTCGTGGCCCGCCTCCTCGAGCCGGCGGACGATATCGAGCACGGGCTCGGGGATCGTCACCCGCACAGGACGCTGCCACCGTTGACGTTGAGGACCTCCCCCGTGATATGCCGCGCGAGCGGCGTGCAGAGGAAGACGATCGGACCGGCGATGTCGGCTGGCGTCGCGACGCGCCCGAGCGGAATCGATGCCGCGATCTGCGCGCGCCCCTGCCCCGCGTACGCCGACGCCGACATCTCGGTGTCGACCCACCCGGGCGCCACGCAGTTCACCGTGAGCCGCGGCGCGCACTCGAGCGCGAGCGATTTGGTGAGCGAGATGAGTGCGCCCTTCGTCGCGGCGTAATCGGCGTGGAAGGCCTCCCCGCGCTGACCCGCCGTGCTCGACACGAGCACGATGCTGCCGCCGTCCCGCAGGAGCCCGAGCGCGGCGCGAGTGGACAGGAAGACGGCGTCGAGGTTGGCTCGCATCGTCTCCTGCCAGCGCCCGCGTTCCATGTCGCCCAGCGCGGTGGCGGCGGCCGGCCAGATGCCGGCATTCGCGATGAAGCTGTCGAGCGTGCCGAATTCCTCCCGCAGGCCGGCGAAGATGCGCGCCACCGCGTCCGGATCGGCGAGGTCGCCCTGCGCGAGATGCGCCCGGCGTCCGCGCGCGCGTATCCGGTCTGCAACTCCCTCCGCGTCGGCCCGTCGCGTGCGGTATGTGATCGCGACGTCGGCTCCCGCCTCCGCCAGCAGCTCGGCGGTGGCCGCGCCGATGCCGCGCGACCCCCCGGTGACGAGCGCGGTCCGTCCGGTCAGGTCGATCACGACTCGCCCTCGAGGAGGCGACGGAGGCGGTGCACGAACGACCGCCTGAGCGCAAATGGCTCGACCGCCGTCACGCTGCGGTCCTCGAGGATGGCTCGCGGATTCTCGACCAGCAGGAGCTCCGCCCGACCCGCTCCATCCTGCTCGACGAGCGCATCCCGCACCGCCGCAAGCGACCGGCGATCGCCATGGTTGTCCGCAGCAAGCACCCCCGCCAGGCCGGCGGCCAGCAGCTGCCGCGCACGCTCGCCGCGGGCACTCGGGCTCAGCAGCGTGTTCGCATCGACCTGCAGTACCGCGCCGGCCTGCTGCCACGCCTGCGCCGCCGCCACGGAGCAGGAGTTGTAGCGCTCCGGGTGCGCGAGCAGCGGCACGAGCCCGCAGGCGACGACCTGCCGGAGCGCGACCGCCACCGTGCCCGCCGGCACAATCCGCGGGAACTCCACGAGGAGGTACCGGCTACCGCCGAGCGTGATGCCCCGATTCGCGGCGGCGGCCGGACCGAGTGGCCGATCGAGCATCACCTCGGCGCCCCGGTGGAGGCGGACCTCGGGAGGCGCCTCGGTGGCGAGGGCGGAGAATGCCACGTCATGCGCCGACGGGACACCGGTCTCGGCAAGGCTCGCCGTGAGGTGCGGCGTCAGACAGATGTCGGTGAGGCCCTGCGACGCCAGCTCGCGCAGCACGCCGATCGACTGCGCGACGCTGCGCGAGCCGTCGTCGACCCCGGGGAGGAGATGCGAATGGAGATCGATCACTCGGCTGCGGGCAGCTCGGTCAGCGAGCGTGCAAAGGCGACGAGGGCCGACGGGTCATCTTCCGCCTGGCGGAGCAGCGCGAGCGTGATGAGCCCGTCCGCCGCGAGGAGGTCCAGGGCGACCGTACGATCTCCCGGCGCGGCCAGCACGCCCGCGAGCGACTGATGCGCCGCCCCGGCAAGATCGGCTGCCGGATCGTCCGTTTCGCGGGTGGCGCGGACGTGGTCGAGCACCCGCTCCCGCAGCAACGCGGGGGCACCCCGGGTCCGCGCCGCGACCCAGGCGCCGAGCGCCGTCAGCGCTCGGCCTTCAGCCATTCGGCGACGATCCCCGGCGTAGCCGCGCGCGCGCGTCCGAGAAGCGCCGGATCCCCGGCGCCGGCGGATGCAAACTGCGGGCGTCCGCCGCCCCGGCCGCCGCTCACGGCGGCGATCCGGTTCACCAGGTCGCCGGCACGGAGGCCACGCTGGACGAGGTCGTCCGTGACCGCCACATGCACGGCGCCCCGCCCGGCGGAGCCGAACAGCACCAGGATCCCGCCCTCGCGCCCGCCGCGGAATGCGTCGGCCACCTGGCCCAGCTCCGCGCGATCGTCGCTCGCCGTCTCGGCGACGGTGACGGCCACGCCATCCACGGCCAGCGTCTCCCCCTGGGGGGCGGCGGTGCTGCCCTCGCGCCGGGCGTCCTGCAGTCGGGCCTCGAGCTTCTGCCGCTCCTCGAGCAGCTGCTCGACGCGCCGCGCGAGATGTTCCGGCTGCGCCTTGAGGAGCGCTGCCACCTGCTGCAATCGCGCTTCGAGCTGGCGTACGGCGTCGAGCGCCACGGGACCGGTCACCGCCTCGATCCGGCGCACGCCGGCCGCGACGCCACCCTGCCCCGCGACACGGAAGAGCCCGACCTGCCCCGTGGTGCGAACGTGCGTGCCGCCGCAGAGCTCGATCGAGGGGCCCATCTGCACCACACGCACGCGGTCGCCGTACTTCTCGGAAAAGAAGGCCATGGCGCCGAGCTCGAGGGCTTCGGCGTACGGCATCTCGCGCGTGGTGACGGGCTCGTTCGCCAGGACGATCTCGTTGACGTCGGCCTCGATCAGGTGAAGGGTTTCCGGATCGATCGGTCCGTGATGCGAGAAGTAGAATCGGAATCGCTCGGGCTGCACGAGTGAGCCCTGCTGCCGCACGTGCGTGCCGAGGCGGCGGCGAAGCACGTGGTGCACCAGGTGCGTGGCGCTGTGGTTCCGCTCGATGTTGCGCCGGCGCGCCGCATCGACCGCCGCGCGTACCTCGCCCGCCTCGAAGTCGCTCGCCGGGCCACCGACGATCGTACCTTTCTCGTCCTTCCGCACGGTCGCGACGTCGAGCACCCAGCCGTCTCCCTCCACGCGCCCCGTGTCGCTCACCTGGCCGCCGGATTCGGCATAGAACGGATTCTGCCGGAGGCGAAGCTCGAGCTGACCGCCTGCTTCCCGGAAGGCGAGGATTTCGGTTTCCGCCTCGGTCGTGTCATAGCCGACGAAGCGCTGCCGACCGCGCCGGAGCGTGCGCCAGTCCCCGCCGCGCCGCGCGTGCACTGCCGGGGCGCCGGGCGTCGGACCGCTCCGGGCCGCACGCGAGCGGCTCCGCTGCCGCTCGAGCGCCGACTCGAAGCCCGCGAGGTCCACCTCGAACCCGCGCTCGCCCGCGATGATCTGCGTCAGGTCGATCGGAAATCCGAACGTATCGTAGAGCCGGAATGCTTCGGCCCCGTCGATGACGCGCCCGCCAGCGGCAAAGATCTGCTCGAGGCGCTCGAGTCCGCCCTCGATCGTCTCGAGGAAGCGCTGCTCTTCACGCAGGGTGACGTCCCGCACGTACTCCGCCTTCTCCCGGAGCGCCGGGTAGGCATCCGCCATCGTGGCCGCGACCACCGCGGTCAGCGGCGCAAGCGTCGGCTCCCGACGCCCGAGGAGCCAGGCATGCCGCACCGCGCGGCGGAGAATGCGCCGCAGCACGTAGCCCCGGCCGTCGTTCGAGGGGTAGACGCCGTCCACCAGCAGGAAGGCGACGGCCCGCGCATGATCCGCCAGCACGCGATACGAGGCGCGATTCGGGCTGGCGCGGTCGTACGGCGTGCCGACGAGCTCACCCGCACGGGCGAGCAGCGGCGCGAAGAGGTCCGTGTGGAAGTTGTCGTCTTCCCCCTGCATGACGGCGGCGATCCGCTCGAGGCCGGCGCCGGTGTCCACACTGGGCTTCGGCAACGGGGTGAGCGTGCCGTCCGCCGAGCGATCGAACTGCATGAAGACGAGATTCCAGATCTCGAGGAAGCGCCCCGCCTCCGCGAGCTCCTCGAAGCGCTCGGTCGGAATGCGCTCGGGCGACGGGAGCGTGCCACGGCGCGCGGCCGCCTGCCCTTCGAGATCGACGAAGATCTCGCTGCAGGGGCCGCAGGGTCCGGTGTCGCCCATCTGCCAGAAGTTGTCCCGGTCTCCGAGACCGTAGATCCTGTCGTCGGAGAGGCCGGTCAGTTCCCGCCAGAGCGCGCGCGCCTCGTCGTCGGTGTGATGGACGGTGACGCGGAGGAGCTCCGGCGCGATGCCGAGGTAGTCGGGGGAGGTGACGAACTCCCAGGCGTACGCGATGGCGTCGCGCTTGAAGTAGTCGCCGAAGGAGAAGTTGCCGAGCATCTCGAAGAACGTGTGATGCCGGCGCGTGTGTCCGACCTGCTCGAGGTCGTTGTGCTTGCCGCCGGCGCGCACGCACTTCTGGCAGGTCACCGCGCGCTCGTAGTCCCGCCGCTCCTGGCCCAGGAAGGTGCGCTTGAACTGCACCATGCCGGCGTTGGTGAACAGGAGGGTCGGGTCGTCCGCCGGGACCAGCGACGAAGAAGGCACCTCGCGGTGCCCCCGGGCGGCGAAGTAGTCGAGGAAGAGACGGCGTATCTGTGTGGCGCGCATGCCGGAATATACGCCGCCACGCGGGGAAAACGGGATAGGACTACTCGGCCAGCACGCGCGTGACGACCTGGTTCACGGTGCGGCCGGAGAAGCCTCGGCGCATGAGATAGGCGAGCAGGCGGCGCCGCTTGGCCGGGCGCGGGATGTCTCCCAGCTGCGCCGCCCGGCGGGTTGCGAGCTGAAGCGGCAGCGCGGCGTCCTCGGCGCCGTCGGGCCATTGCGCGGCGACGGCCGCATCGGCCACTTCGCGCGCGACGCCCATGCCGAGCAGGTCCCGCCGGACCCGCATGGGCCCCCGCCCCCGGGCGGCGCGCGTTTCGGCATACGACCGGGCGAAGGCCGCGTCGTCGAGCAGGCCCAGGGCGGCCACTTCCTCGAGCGCGGCGGCAACGGCGTCCCGGGCATGGCCCCGCCTGATCAGGCGCCGCCCGAGGTCGGTGCGGGCGTAGGGCCGAAGCTCCAGGATCCGAAGCGCCGCACGGACGGCCGCCTCCTGGTCCGCAGCGCGCCCGAGGCGCTCGTGCAGTGCCTCGTCGATCGGCTGGCCCGGCTCGAGGTGCTCGGCCAGGACCACCGAGCGCGGAATGGTGTAGTACGGATGCCCGCCGACCTGAATGCGCACGCAGGCGGGCCGCCGCGGATCGGGAGCGAGCGAGGTGATCGCTCCCGACGGGCGGAGTGTGTCGGCGGACGGCGCACGCCCACCGGCCGTCCGGTTACTCGGCGTCGTCATCCTCGGCGCCGACCGCGGCCGCCACCGGCGCCGTGCCCTTCATGCCCAGCAGTTCCTTGACCTTGCCCTCGACCTCGAGCATCAGCGCTTCGTTGTCGCGGAGGAAGAGCTTGGCGTTCTCCCGGCCCTGGCCGATGCGCTGGTCTCCGTACGAGTACCAGGCGCCAGACTTCTGGATGATGTTGGCCTCGGCGGCGAGATCCACGAGGAGCGACGTGTGGCTGATGCCCTCGTCGAACATCACGTCGAACTCCGCCTGGCGGAACGGCGGTGCCACCTTGTTCTTCACGACCTTGACGCGGACGTGGTTGCCGACGACGGTTTCCCGCTCCTTGACCGGCCCGATGCGGCGGATGTCGAGGCGGAGCGAGGCGTAGAACTTGAGCGCCTTGCCGCCGGTGGTCGTCTCGGGATTTCCGAACATGACGCCGATCTTTTCGCGCAGCTGATTGATGAAGACCACGGCGCAATTGGAGCGGTTGATGGCGCCGGCCAGCTTGCGGAGGGCCTGGCTCATGAGGCGCGCCTGCAGGCCGACGTGGCTGTCTCCCATCTCTCCCTCGATTTCCGCCTTGGGGACGAGGGCCGCCACCGAGTCGACGACCACGAGATCGACGGCACCGGAGCGGACGAGAATCTCGACGATCTCGAGGGCCTGCTCCCCGGTGTCCGGCTGGGAGACGAGCAGGTCTTCGACGTTGACGCCGAGCTTGCGGGCGTACTCGACGTCGAGGGCGTGCTCGGCGTCCACGTACGCAGCGACGCCACCCATCTTCTGCACGTTGGCCGCGAGGTGGAGGGTCAGGGTGGTCTTGCCCGAGGATTCGGGGCCGTAAATCTCGGTGATGCGGCCGCGCGGGACGCCACCGATGCCGATGGCGGCATCGAGATTGATGGCCCCGGTTGGAATGACCCCGATGCGTTCGCGAGGGGTGTCGGCGCCCATGCGCATGATCGAGCCCTTGCCGAGCTGCTTCTCGATCTGGGAAATGGCGAGGGTGAGGGCCTTCTTGCGATCGGCTCCGGCCCGGCTGTCGTCGGCCATGCTGACCTCGGTATGAAAGTGACTGATTTTGATACACAAAGAAGCTGAGCAACAAGCTAATACCGAATCCATCCCGAAGCAATAGTAGAAATGTGACCGTTTTTCAGTCACCCGCTGATCCACGAGTCGGGGCGCCAGGCGTCCTCGATATGCTCGATGACCGGATCCGCGCCCGGACGCTCCTGCAC
>JBLNHD010000197.1:0-2975 GCA_050268825.1 Gemmatimonadota bacterium | reverse complement strand
GCCCTCCTGCACGAGTTGCGAGCGGATCCGCTTGAGCAGCGAGGGGGACTCGAGGTTCACCAGCGCGCCCCCCGAGCGACGCCAGAGCTCGTCGAGCTGCTCGACGGCGCGCCGGATGCGGGCCTGATCGGGGTGCACCGTCTCCCCGGCGACGAGCGCTTCGGCCAGCGCGTCGAGCGCCGCGTTGCGATGCTCCGGCGGGAACCGCCCCTCGAGTACCTGCACGTCGGTCTCGAGCTCGAAGCCGAAGTACTCGCGCATCCGGCTCACGGTGACGCGCTGGTGCTTGCGCGGCCCGCCCACGCCGATGCGCGGAGGTCCCCACGTGGCGTGCTCGCGGACGAGGTCGTAGGGGAGCGTGGTGCCCTCGATCGCGGCGCGGGGAATGCCGAAGCGATCCGCGAAGAAACGGAGGTTGCCGGCGACGGCACCCCAGCTGCCCGCCACCGAGGTCTTCGAGACCCGCGCCTCCTGGCCATCCGCCGTGTGCTCGTCGATGACCAGGTCGAACGGCATGATGCGCGCGACGAGATCCGCGAAGCGCTTGCGGATCTCCTTGGATGCGTAGGGGAGCTGCTTCGGCAGCGGCAGCTCGAGCGCGCGGTAGACGCTCGCGGTGCCGAGGGCGGTGTCCTCGATCGCCTTGACGAGCACGCCGCGGCGCTCCGCCCATTCCTCGAGTCCGTCCTCGAAGAGATGCCGTGGAAGCCCGTACACCTCGCCGAGGTAGCCGTGCTGGTTCACGGCTTCGGCGTAGATGTTGTAGGCGGTCAGATGGTCGCTGCCATTGGAGACGAGGCCGTGCAGGTCGCGCTCGTCGCGCGTCATGCGATGGAGCGAGTCGATGTTGGAGCAGACGGCCACGACCGGGATGAGGTCGCCGTCGGCATGCACCAGCATCTCACCCCAGGAGCGGTCCACCGGCATGGCCTCGACTTCCCGGCCGTACGCGGTGAGGCGCCCGCGCTCGACGAGCCCGCGCGACGTGAGCGTGTCGATGGCGCGGCGGTAGGCGGCCCGGTCCAGCGGCACGGGGAGATCGAGATCGCCCGCGTCCACCCCGAGTGCCGCGCAGGTGATCGCGACGCGCTCGGCGTCGCCCGCGAGCTGGAACTCCGGGGGCGTCGGACGCAGCTCCTCGAAGACGAGGTCGCGGTCGCTCAGGATCCAGACTTCGCCGCCGGGCACGCGTCCATGCACCCGGCCCGCCATCTGCAGGATCTCGTTCGCGCCGAGATACAGCCGGTGAAGCACGTTGCGCCCGCGCTCGACGACGTTGCCGTAGCGCGCATCGTAGATGACCACCGTGTCGAGCCCGCGCACGTTGAGCGCGCTCTGCCCCGCGGCCGTCATCGCGAGCAGCCAGGGGCGCGGCACTTCGCTGTCGAGGAAGGGGCGGATGACGCGGATCGGCTCGCCGCCGTGGTAGAAGGCCGTGGTGAGGCGCTTCCACTGCTCGCCGAGCTCGATGGCGAGCTTCTCGACTTCGGCGCGCGTGGGGACGAAGACGGCAACGCCCCGCTTTTCCTTGATGATCCGCCGCATGAACTGCTCGTCGAGGAATTCGAGCGGCTGCTTCGCCTCGACCTCGACGCGGGCGCGGAGCTTCGGGTCGTAGGCGCGCGTCTCGAGCACTTCGCTGCTCTCGAGGTAGCGCGCGTAGAAGGTCGGATCGACGGTGGCGCTGAGCCAGATGAAGCGGCACCCGGCGCGCTTGCCGAGGGCCAGGCAGAGCTCGAGCTCGGCCGAGGTCTGGTGGATCTCGTCGACGACGATCGTGTCGCGGCCGCTGATGAGGTCGTCCTCGAACCAGCGTCGCGCGATGCCCGTCGTCACGATCACGACGTTCCACGACGGCGTCTCCGGCGTGGCCTCGCGCTCGCGGTTGACCACGCCCACCCGCAGCGGCTCCTGCAGCACCGACTCGGCGATGGGCCGGATGCCGAGCGTCTTGCCGGTCCCGGTGCCGGCGACGATCCCGAACGCTTTCCCCGCCGCCGCCCACTCGCGGAGCTCGCGCCCATGCTCGCGCTCGAGGAGCGTATCGAGATGGAGGCCGAGCGCGAGCTCGATGGTCTCGCAGGCGGCGCGGGTGGGCGCGATGACGATGATTCGGCCGTGGGGATGCGGTGCCCGGCGGTAGGCGTCGGGATCCGGAGGGAGGTGGTGGTCGCGCGCCGGGTGCATGCCGCAGATTACGCAGGTTCAAGCGATTAGACAACGCGGGGGCTACGACGTGTTGGAGCCTTCGCTGAACGGACGACGGCGCGAGCAACCGGGTTCGCTGCTCGCGCCGTCTTTACCCTCGGGCCGGTTACCGCCGGTCCCGATCCCGCTCCCGGTCTTCGCGGTACTCCTGGCGGTCCCGATATTCGCTCCGGTCGCGATTGCGGTCGTCGCGATCGTCACGGTCGTAGCGGTCGTCACGGTCGTAGCGGTCGTCACGGTCGTACCGATCATGGCGATCGTCCCACTCGTAGCGGCCCGACCGATCGTTGTACCAGTAGCGATCGTCCTTGTAGAAGGCGTCGTCGCGGTCGAAGCGGTCGTACCGGTCGTAGCGCTGATTTGCCGGGCGATAGAACCGTCCGCCGCGTTCGTACACGACCACGACGCGCGTGGCGACGTTGGTGAGATCGCGCTCGTAGAAGCGACCGCGCCAGTAGTAGAGCTTCACGGGGCGGTAGCCGTGCCGCCGCCACCAGCGGTCCGCATTGCGGTCCCGGACCACCACGCGCTCCACGTAGATGACGCGAGGCGCCATGTAGCGGCGCTCGGGTGGACGGCGATACGCCGCGGGATATCCGGAACGGGATTCGATGACCACACGGGTCTGCGCTTCGGCCGATGTGCCGGAGAGCGTGAGGGCGATGAGCGCCGCAGGAACCGCGAGACGGATGACTCGCATGACAGCCTCGACGATGTGAAAGGGAATCCGACCGACGCCCTCTCATGCAAGCGAAGCTCGTGCCACT
>JBLNHD010000196.1:0-3239 GCA_050268825.1 Gemmatimonadota bacterium | reverse complement strand
ATTGATATCTTGCATTAATGTGTTCATTAAAATCGTATGCAAAACTTATATTGGCTACAGAAGCGAACATCGAGGCCATGCAGAACCTCTACGACAACATGACCCAGCACGGGTACGACCTGACCCGCATTCCGTTCGCCGTCCAGTACAACAAGCGGGATCTGCCGAACGCCGCGCCGATCCCGGAACTGCAGGCCGCGCTCAATCCCGGCTGGCCGGTCGAGGACCCGGCGCGTCAGCGGCTCACCCCGGATCCCGATCACCCGGGCGAGTACCTCGTCTGGCAGCAGGACGGTGCCTGGTACGAGCGCGCCCCGCATTTCGAAGCCGTCGCCGCCACCGGTGAAGGCGTGTTCGACACCCTCAAGGCGATCAGCAAGGCCGTCGTCAAGACGCTGGGCTAAGGCGCTCCCATGTGGACGCTGCCGAACATCATCACGGTCGTCCGGATCTGCTTCACGCCGATCATCGCCCTCCTGCCGTTCATCGAAGGGTACTGGCCCAAGCTCATCTGCTTCGTGATCTTCGTGATCGCCGCGGTGAGCGACGTGTTCGACGGCTATCTTGCGCGCAGCCGCAACATGGTGAGCGACATCGGCAAGCTGCTCGACCCGATCGCGGACAAGCTCCTCCTCTTCGCCACACTGATCCCGATCTACTGGATTACGCGCCAGCGCCACGATCTCTACGATATCCCGGTCTGGGGAAGCATTCCGCTCTGGGTCTGCCTGCTGCTCATCGGCCGGGAGCTCGCCATGACCGCCTTCCGGTGGTGGGCGCAGCGGCGCGGCGTGGTGATTCCCGCGCACGGGGCCGGGAAGCTCAAGACCGTCATCCAGAACATCTTCATCGGCGCGATCATGCTCTGGTTCGCCTTCCGCGACGCGCGGAAGCCGATGGGATGGGAGCACAGCCCCTTCGCCGCGTTCTGGAACACCTTCCACGGCAGCTTCGTCGCCGTGGCGCTCGCGATCGCCACGGCGCTCACCATCTACTCGTTCGTGGTCTACATCTACCGGTACCGCGGCCTCTTCTCCGAGCGCGGGACCCGCTGACGCCGCCCCGGTGAATCTCGAGCTCGTCACGATCGGCACCGAGCTGCTGCTCGGCTTCACCGTGGACACGAACGGCGCCGAGATCGGGCGCATGCTCGCGGAGATCGGCGTGCGCGTCACCCGGCGCACCGCGATCGCGGACCGGAAGGACGACATCCGGGGCGCCGTGACCGAGGCGCTGGCCCGGACCCGCGCCGTGCTCGTCACCGGCGGCCTCGGCCCCACACGCGACGACATCACCAAGCACACGATCGCGGACCTGTACGGAGTGCCGCTCGTGTTCGACGAGGGGCTCTGGGCGGGTCTGGTCGAGCGCTACCGCCGGGCGGGCCGCGTCCCGGTCGAGAGCAACCGCACGCAGGCCGAGGTGCCCCGCGGGGCCACCATTCTCCCGAACCGGTGGGGCAGCGCGTCAGGCCTCTGGCTCGAGGACGCCGAACACGGCCTCGTCATCATGCTGCCCGGGGTCCCGCTCGAGATGCGCAACCTCATGGAGCACGAGGTGGTCCCGCGCTTCCGGCAGCGGGTCCGCGGGCGGGTGATCCGCTCGAAGACGCTGCGCACCGTCGGCGTCGCCGAGGCGGCGCTGGCCGAGCAGCTCGGCGAGATCGAGCGCGACATCGCGCCGGTGACGCTCGCCTACCTGCCCCAGGCAGCGGGCGTGGACCTGCGGCTCACGGCGTGGGACGTGACGGATCCCGAGGCCGAGACGCTCCTTGCCGCCGCAGTGCAGCGTGTCCTCCGCTCGGCGGGACGCGCCGTCTATGGCGCCGATCGCGACGACCTGGCCGCCGTCGTGCTCGAGCGGGCGCGCCGCGCCGGCCTCACGATCGGGCTCGCGGAATCGTGTACCGGAGGGCTCGTCGGCGCCCGCCTCACGGACATCCCCGGGAGCTCGGATGTACTGCAGGGCGGACTGGTGTGCTATTCGTATGCGTCGAAGACCGAGCTGCTCGGGGTGCCCGCCGAGCTCATCGTGGAACAGGGAGCCGTCAGCGAGGCCGTGGCGCGGAAGATGGCCGAAGGGGCGCTGCCCCGGCTGAACGCCACCCTGACGGTGGCGGTGACCGGGATTGCCGGGCCAGGTGGAGGCACGCCGGACAAGCCGGTCGGCACCGTCTGGTTCGCCACGGCCATGGGGGGGGATGTGCGCGCGTCCCGCACCATCTTCTTCGGGACGCGCGCCGAGGTGCGCGAGCGCGCGGCGCAGACGGCGCTGCGCCTCCTCCTCGAGCGGATGCAGGAAGGGGCGGCGGCCTAGTGGAACTGCGCCTTTTCCGTTGACCCTTCGAGCGCGAGCGTCGAGCCCGTCCCTCCGCTGATCACCTGCAGCACCTCGTCGAAATAGCCGGTTCCCACTTCGCGCTGATGGCGCGTTGCCGTGTACCCGGCGCTCTCCGCCTTGAACTCCGACTGCTGGAGCTCGGAGTAGGCCGACATGCCCTTTTCGCCGTAGGCGCGGGCGAGCTGGAACATGCTGAAATTGAGGGCGTGGAATCCCGCGAGGGTCACGAACTGGAACTTGTAGCCCATGGCGCCGAGCTCGCGTTGGAAGCGCGCGATCGTGCCCGTGTCGAGGTTCTTGCGCCAGTTGAACGAGGGCGAGCAGTTATATGCGAGGAGCTTGCCGGGGTGCTCCGCGCGGATCGCTTCGGCGAACTGCTTCGCCTCGGCCAGGTCCGGCGTCGACGTCTCGCACCAGATGAGGTCCGCATAGGGGGCATACGCGAGCCCGCGCGCGATCGCCGAGTCGAGCCCGCCGGTGATGCGGTAGAATCCTTCGGGCGTGCGCTCGCCCGTCAGGAAGGGGTGATCGGCAGGGTCGATGTCGCTCGTCAGCAGCTTCGCGCTGCACGCGTCGGTGCGGGCAACGAGGATCGTCGGCACGTCGTAGACGTCCGCCGCCAGGCGCGCCGCGACGAGCGTCCGGATGAAGTGGCTGGTCGGGATCAGCACCTTCCCGCCCAGGTGCCCGCACTTCTTTTCGGACGAGAGCTGGTCCTCGAAGTGCACGCCCGCCGCGCCCGCGTCGATCATGGCCTTCATCAGCTCGAAGGCGTTGAGCGGTCCGCCGAAACCGGCTTCCGCATCGGCCACGATCGGGGCCAGCCAGTCGTGCTCGCCGCGCCTGCCTTCGGCCGCGTCGATCTCGTCGGCACGCAGCAGGGCCTGGTTGATCCGGCG
>JBLNHD010000195.1:0-10617 GCA_050268825.1 Gemmatimonadota bacterium | reverse complement strand
CGGGGTGCGCTATCGCCTCGGCATCCGCATCTCCGCGGTCGACCGGCAGCATCAGCTGATTCGCGGCCTCGATTCGCTGCGGTCATTCGTGGCCCGGGACACGATCCGGGCGGGCGGGTTCCTGACGGGACTCGTCGAGGTCCCCGCACCTGCCGGGACCTACACGGTCCGGGTTGCTGTCTATCAGGTGGACGAGCGGGCGGGTTCGGCCGCGACCCTGGGCACGGTGGCGCTCGGCGCACGTCCCGGGGCGCTGGGGATGAGTGACCTGCTCCTCGAGCGCGAATCGGGGGGACTTCGCTGGGACAACGGCGGCACCCCGGTCATGCTCAACGCCCTCAATGCCTACGCGGAGGGCGACGCGGCACCCGTCTTCTACGAAGCCTACGGCCTGCGGCCGGGGCGTTCCTACGAGACGACGCTCTCGGTACGGGAAGTCGACGAGAAGGACGACTGGGGCGTGAGCCTCGTCTTCCGCGAGCGGGCCGACCGCCCCACGATGCGGATCCGCCGCACGATCGGGCTCGAAGATCTGGCGCCCGGCCAGTACCGGCTCACGGTGACGATCGTCGAGGAAGGCACCGGCGCCCGGACAACGCGCTCGCGGCTTCTCAACGTGGTGCGCCGCTAGCCGGGGCGCGGCGCTAGAACCCCCAGCGCGTCCTCGTACGGGTGGCGCGCCGCGGCTTCACGCCGAGCATACCGAGCACCCCGCGCGCGATCTCGCGGCCCACGGTGCGCCCGATCGTGAGTCCGATGGCGCCGATCGCCGCCTGGGTCGCGGTCTTCCTGACCCGCGAGCCGGCCCCTTTCTTCTCCGCCTCCGCCGGCGGCGCGGTCTCCGCGATCCGCTTCGCCAGCATCTCGTGCGCGCTCTCCCGGTCCACAGCCGTGCCATACTCCGCGAGGAGGTCGGATTGCGCGAGCTCGACCTTGAGCTCTTCCGGCGAGAGCGGCGCCATCCGGGCCGCGGGCGGGATGAGCCGCGTTGCAACCACCGGCGTCGGGCGTCCCTTGGGATCGAGCGCCGTCACGACCGCCTCCCCCGTGCCGAGGGACGTGAGCGTCTCTTCGAGGTCGTAGAAGTCGGTCTTCGGATAGGTGCGAACGGTGGCGCGGAGCGCCTTGTCGTCGTTCGGAGTGTGCGCCCGGAGCGCGTGCTGGATCCGGTTGCCCAGCTGGGCAAGCACCTCCTCGGGCACGTCCTTCGGGGTCTGCGTCACGAAGAAGACACCGACGCCCTTCGAGCGGATGAGCCGGATCACCTGCTGCACCTGGTCGAGGAACGCCTTCGGTGCGTCGTCGAAAAGCAGATGCGCCTCGTCGAAGAAGAAGACGAGCTTCGGCTTCGCGATGTCGCCCACTTCGGGGAGGTTCTGGTAGAGCTCGGCGAGCAGCCACATCATGAAGGTCGAGAAGAGTGCCGGCCGGTCCTGCACGTCGGCCAGCTCGAGGCAGGTCACCACGCCGCGCCCGTCGGCGGTCGTCACGAGCAGGTCGTTGATGTCGAACTCGGGCTCGCCGAAGAAGCGCTCCGCCCCTTGCTGCTCGAGCTCGACCATCTTCCGGAGCAGCACCCCGACGCTCTGCGAAGAGATCGCGCCGTATTCGGCGAGCGCCCCTTTCCCGGCATCGGACGTGAGGAACTGGAGCACACTCCGCAGATCGGCGAAGTCGAGGAGTGGCAGGCCCTGATCGTCGCAGTACTTGAACACCAGGCTCAGGACGCTCGACTGCGTCTCGTTGAGCCGGAGCACCTTGGCGAGGAGGAGTGGCCCGAACGAGCTCACCGTGGCGCGCAGCTGGACGCCATCCCGTCCCGTGAGGCTCACGAACTCTACGGGCGCGCCCGACGCCTTCCAGGCGTAGCCCATGCTCTCCGCCCGCGCCGTGATCTTGTCGCTGGGTTGCCCGGCAACGGCGAGCCCCTGCAGGTCCCCCTTGATGTCCGCGACGAAGACCGGCACCCCCTGCGCCGAGAGCTGCTCGGCCAGCAGCTGCAGCGTGCGCGTCTTTCCGGTGCCGGTCGCGCCGGCAATGAGGCCATGGCGGTTCGTCATCGCCAGCGGGATGCGCACGAGTGGCGCCGGATGTATCGCGCCCGTGCGATCGAGGGCCCCGCCGAGCGTCACCGACGGCACGTCGAACCCGTAGCCGCCCAGCATGTCTGCAAACGTGCTCATACGCGCTCCATGGCCTCCTGCAGGATGGTCGCCACGCGTTCCATTTCGTCTACCGTGCTGAACAGGTGAGGACTGAGGCGCAGCGATCCCTCGCGGAGGCTGCAGAAGATCTTCGCGGCGCGCAGGCGCGCATGCGCTCCCGCCGCATCGGGCGGCGCCACGCAGAGGATCGCCGAGCCATGCTTCCCCTCCGGCGAGCTGATCCGCACCCCGCGCCGGCGCGCCCACTCGACGACCGGCTCCTGGCAGGCCCGCGCGTGTGCGCCGATCCGCTCGGGACCCTCCGCCAGGATGAGCGCGAGCGATTCGTTGAACCCGGCAAAATCCTGGAACGGCAGGGTGATCGTCTCGAATCGCTGTGCGGTGCCGCGAAATTCGGTCCGGTACGAGGTCAGCTGGGTGAAGTCGTCGGTGCCCTCGAACGCCATCCACCCGGCCAGTGGGGGGGTGAGCAGCTCGATGAGCGGCTGCCGGACGTACAGGAAGCCCGTGCCCCACGGCGAGAGCAGCCATTTCTGGCCGCCGCAGGCAAGGATGTCCACCGGGGTCCGCTGGAGGTCCACTGGAACGTGGCCGAGGCCCTGGATCGCATCCACGACGAGCCAGGTCCCCGTGTCCCGGGTGGCCCGGGAGAGTGCGGCGAGGTCCACGGCATAGCCATTGCTGAACTGGACCAGCGACACGGCAAGGACTTTCACCCGCGGTTCCGCGAGCCGGCTCAGCAGGTACGCCTCGTCCGGCCATCCGTCGGCGGTCACCGGCGCCAGCTCGACCTCGACCCCTCGCTGCCGGAGGTGCAGCCAGGGATAGACGTTGGCCGGGAATTCCCGGTCGCTCACGAGGACGATGTCGCCCTCGGCCAGCGGGAGCGCGAGGGCGGCGAGATTGAGCCCGTACGATGTGTTGGTGGCGAGCGCGATCTCGTCCGGTGTGGCATTGAGGAGCCGGGCCGCGAGGCGCCGGGACTCCGCGAAGACGGCGAAGAGGTCGGGATCCGGAAGCAGATGCGGCGCGCCGCGCATCCGGTTGAAGCGCTCCAGCGCGCGGATGGTCCGCTCTGGCAGAGGGCCGGTGCTCGCGCTGTTGAGGTAGGTGACGCCTTTCAGCGAGCCGAATTCGGTATCGCGCAACGACGCCACGCCCTCAGCGCTCCGTGCGGAGCCGGGGGTCGTACACTTCACGCAGGATGTCGCCGACGAGATTGAAGCCCAGCACCGCGATCCCGATCGCGATGCCAGGCGCGAACGACACCCAGGGCGCCACGCGAAGAAGGTCGCGCCCGTCCGCCACCATCGCCCCCCAACTGGGCGTCGGCGGCTGCGCGCCGAGGCCGACGAACGAGAGCGCGGCCTCCGCCATGATCGCGCCGCCGATGCCGAGCGTCGCGGCGATGATCACCTGGGCCTGCACGTTCGGCAGCAGGTGGCGGACGAGGATGCGCGCGTCACGCGCCCCGAGCGCCTGGGCGGCCAGAACGAACTCCGAGCGCTTGAGCGCCAGCACCTGGCTGCGGACGATACGCGCCATCGCCGCCCAGCCGACGATGCCGATCACGAGGAAGATCACCGGCAACGACGGCCGCACCGCCGCGGCGACGGCGATCAGCAGGAGCAGGGTCGGAAACGCGAGCGTGATGTCGGCGAGCCGCATGACGAGGGCATCCACCCAGCGCTGGTAGTAGCCGGCGAGGAGCCCGAGGGTCACGCCGAGCAGCACCGCGACGGACTGCGAGATGAGGCCGACCGAGATCGAGATCCTTGCGCCGTGGATGACCCGGCTCAGCACGTCGCGCCCCTGGGAATCGGTGCCCAGAAGGTACTGGCCTCCGGGATCCTGCAGGTAGGCGCCGCGAAGATCTCCGGAGAGAGGATCGTGCGGCGAGATCCAGGGCGCGAGCGCGGCGGCGAGCACCACCACCGCCACGAGGAGCAGCCCGAACTGGAAGAAGCGATCGCGCGCCAGACGGCGGCGCAGCGGCGACGGCAGTGACGAACGGCGGCGGAGCATGGCGGTAGGTTACCCTCCCCGCGGATATTCCGGCAACCGGATGAGTGAACGAACCGTAACTCTCGTGCTGAGCGGCGGCGGCCTCAAGGGGCTGGCGCACATCGGCGTGTTCGCCGCCCTGGAAGAGCGCGGCGTCGAGCCGGGCCTGGTGATCGGGTCCAGCATGGGCTCGCTCATCGCCGCGGCCTGGGCCACGGGCATGCCGCCGAAGGAGATGAAGATCCGCGCCCTGCTGGTCCGGCGCCGGCACGTCTTCCGCGTGGCGCACTACGACATGGCGATGAAGCGCATGCTCTCGCCGGCCGTCTATCGCCCCGAGCCGCTGCAGGAGCTGATCCACAGCCTGGTCGGCAAGCGGCGCTTCGACGACCTGCACCGTCCCCTCCTCATCAATACGGTGGACCTGCACTCGGGCCGGCAGGTCTTCTGGGGGTTGCCCGGCCGCCGCGACGCGCGGGTGGCCGAGGCGGTCTTCGCCTCGTGCGCGCTCCCCGGCATCTTTCCGCCGCGGGTGATCGGGGGCCGGACCTACGTGGACGGCGCGGTGGTCGAAAACCTTCCGGTCCGCCTCGCGGAAATTGCGAGTGCCGATCCGATCCTGGCCATCAACCTCACCGAGGTGAGCACCGCCCGCTCGCCGCAGGAGACCGCCGGCTTCGCCGCCACCTACATCCGCGGCCTGGAAATCGTCATGCAGACGCAGAGCCAGACGAGCCTCGAGCACTGGGATGGGCCGCCGCTGCTCCTGGTGCAGCCGCGGGTGTCCCACGTGTCGATGTTCTCGTTCACGCAGACGGAGGAGCTCATCGCCGAGGGCCGCCGCGCCACGCTGGAGGCGATCGACGCCCTCCCCGGGGCGCTGCACGAACTCCCCGACGGCCTCTATCCGCGCCGGCACGTGCGGCTCCGCGTGGACCCGGCGAAGTGCATCGGGTGCCAGCTCTGCGCGCTGAGCGCGCCCGAGGTGTTCCGGATGGTCGGGGAAAAGGCGGAGGTGACACAGCCCGAGCGCGAATGGTCGCCGCTCGACGGCCGGTACGTGCACGAGTGCCCGACGGCCGCCATCGAATTCGACGAGATCGGCGGCGCAGCCCGGCGCAAGGCGGGCTGACCCGCCGCATTCAGCCGCGGCCGAATTCTGCCGCGATGGTCTGGAGTCCCTCGGTCGTCCGCTTCCAGTTGAACTGCTTCACGATGGCCTCGCGGCCATTCCGTCCCAGCCGCTCCCCCGCGGGGCGGTCGACGAGAACCCGCTCGATGGCTTCGACCAGCGGATCGGTGCGCTCCGGATCCACCAGCAGTCCCGTCTCCCCATCGGCGATCAGCTCCGGAATGCCCCCGCTCCGACCCGCGATCACGGGAACTTCGCACGCCATCGCCTCCGCGAGCGCGATGCCGAATCCCTCGACGCTGCGCCCTTCCCGCCGGGACACGCCGAGATAGAGCGCCGCGGCGTTGTAGAGGCCGGGGAGGTCCGCATCGCTCACCTCGGGAATGAAGCGCACGCGGTCGCCGACGCCATGCGCCTCGGCCAGCCGCTGGAGCGCTTCGACGTGGCGCCCGGCTCCTGCGACGGCGTACCCGAGGTCGGGAATCCGCTCCCGCAACGCGGCCAGCGCCCGGAGCCCGGTGTCGACGCCCTTGTGCGGGCCCGATGCGCCCACCGTCAGCATCCAGCGCCGCCCTTCCAGCCCCAGCCGGCGGCGGGTCGCCGCGGTGTCGATGCCGGGCCGGAACTCGTCGGGGTCGGCGCCGAGGGGGACGATGCGCACCGGCAGCTGCGAGGCGTCGAGCTCGAGCTCGCCCATGATGCCGGCGAAGAGATCGCGCGTCCACGCGCTCACCGCCACGACGACCGAGGCCGAGCGGAGCAGCGTGGCGGCCGCGCGCCGCTTGAGGGGGGATCGGTGGATCTGATGCTGGAGTGCGAGGAGGTCTCCGCCGTAGACCATCACCCCGTACGGCACCCCGAGGCGTTCGCGCACCCAGCGGGCGGCGTAGGCGGCGGGCTTGAGGTGGCCGCACCAGACGAACCCCGCATCGTGCCGCCGTGCGAGCGAAGCCGCCCGCCGTGACCAGAGGAGGAGGCCCGGAAAGACGCGCAGCCGCCGGGACGGGAGTGGCATCCGGTCCACGCGGGTCCCGTAGCGGGCATCGATGGCGTCGGAGCGCCCGGCGCTCCCGGTCGAGACGATGAGGCTGCCCTCCGGATAGCGGCAGGCCACCTCGCTCATCACGCGGGCGATGCCGCCGCGCGCCGGCGGAAAGTCGTACGCGAGCAGCAGGGAGGGACGCATGTCGTCAGCCGCGCCGGGGGGTGAGCAGGGCGATCGGGAGGACCACTTCCTCGGGAGAGACGCCGCCGTGCAGGAAGGCGCCGCGATAGCGGGCCTGGTACTCGCGGAGCTTCGTCGGATAGACGAAGAACCGGTCTCCGGTGGCCAGCAGCAGCCGGGTCGAGGGCGTCCGGAGCGGCAGCCCGTAGCTCGCGAGGTCCTCCACGAGGATCGCGGCGTCCGCGTCCTGCGCCTTCAGGTCCTCGCCGAACTTGTATCGCAGGTTCGATGTCGTGTCGCGCTTGGCGTAGACCGTTGCCGGCGTGTGGCAGTGGATCGAGCCATGGTCGGTCGTGAGCAGCACGGGGACCCCGCGCCGCTCGGCCTCGCGCAGCGCGTCCCAGAGCGGCGAGCGCTCGAACCAGGTGCGGGTGAGGCTCCGGAGCGCCGGCGTGTCGCGCGCCACTTCGAAGAGCGTCGAGTTCTCGGTGCGCCCATGCGTGAGCTGGTCGATGAAGTTGAAGACCAGGGCGGTGACGCCTTCCTGCGCCAGGTGTCCGGGAAGCCGCCGGAGCAGGCCTTCGCCGTCGGCCGCGGTGAAGACCTTTTCGTAGTGCACCGGCACCGTCTTCCCGGTCAGGTCCTTGAGCTGCTCGACGAGGAGCTCCGCCTCGTGGGCGTTGAGGCTGGCCTCGTCGTAGTCGGCCCACCATTTCGGGTAGCGCGACTTGAGCTCGGCCGGAAAGAGGCCGCTGAAGATCGCGTTTCGCGCGAACGGCGTGGCCGTCGGGAGGATCGAGAAATAGTGCGCGGTCTCGATGTCGAAGTGCGCGCTGATCAACGGGCGGATCATGGCCCACTGGTCGAGGCGGAGGCAGTCCACCACCACGAGGAGCGCGCGGCCATGCCCTTCCAGCACCGGGCGCAGGAACTCCGCGCCGATGTCGACCGAGAGCGGCGGGCGGTCCGACTGCTGATCGTGCAGCCATCCCGCATAGTGGCGCCGCAGGAAGCGCGCGAAGTCTTCCCGGATGCTCGCCTGAAGCGTGCGCAGCGCCTCCTGCAGGCCCGGCTCGTCGGCCTGGCCGAGCCGCACTTCCCACTCCGCGAGCTCGACCACCAGCTCGACCCACTCGCGCCACGCGAGCGGCGCGCCGCGACGGGCCTCGAGCTCGCGGAACCGCGTGGCGAAGTCGCGGGAGAGGCGCTGCTGGCGGATCCGGTCTCCCTCGAGGAGACGCGTCACCACCGAGAGGATCTGGCGCGGATTGACCGGCTTGGTGAGATAATCCGACACGTCGGCGCCGATGGCGTCGCGCAGCGTGTCGGGTTCCTCGCTCTTGGTGACCATGACGACCGGCATCGCCTGGTCCATGCCGCGGATGGCGCGGAAGACTTCGAGGCCACGGCGGCCCGGCATGTGCTCGTCCAGCAGGACGACGCCGTACGGCTGCCGCTGGAGGAGCACCAGGGCGTCGTCGCCATTCGTCGTGGTCTCGACGGCGAAACCCTGCTCTTCCAGGAACATGATGTGCGACGTCAGGCTTTCGACCTCGTCGTCCACCCAGAGGATGCTCTTCGGGCGCGGCATTGACGGAAGGTAAGACTCCGCGGCGGTCGCGGGCAACGCGCGGGCGCTGCTGGCGACGCTTTCCGGCGCTCCGTACATTCTCCGCCGTGACCGAATCGCAGCAGTCCGGCGGGTGGGACCCGGCGGCGGCGGCGCTGGCGGAGCTGCTCACCCGCACCGCGCGCGGCCCGCGCCGCGAAGGGGTCTACGCGCTCTGGCTCACCGTGCGCGTGGTGCAGGACCTGCTGCTCGATCCGCCGCCGGCGGAGCGCGCGCAGCGCCGGCGCCTGGCGGCGCTCGAGCAGCGGCTGTCCAGTCTCACGGTGCCGCCGCCGCTGCGGCGCGCCCTCGCGGCGGCCTTTGTGGAGCTTGTCAATGCCGGGCCCTCGAGCGCCCCGATCATCCTGAGCCAGCTCGTGGCGCCGGCGCGTGACGCGGCGGGCGTGGAGGCGGGCGAGGCCGTGGCACTCGCCGCGCGCGGAGCGAGGCAGGCGATCGCGCGACGGTGAAGTGCACCCGACACGCTCGCACCCGATACGAAGAAAGGCCGGGCGGCACCAGCCGCCCGGCCTTTCACCAGGATCGAGCCGCGACGCTACTCGCCGGGCGGCGTGGCCGTCGTGCGGGAGCGAAGGGTATTGATCGTGTCGGACGCCGTCTGGCGCCGGCGCACATACGTCGTATCCCGGCCCGGCACGGCACCGGTCAGCTCCACCCGGCTCCGCCCCGAATCCGCTGCCGCGACCCGGACCCAGAGTGGCTGCTCGCCCTCGGCATACAGCACCACCGCACCGGTCGAATCCCGCGTATCGCTGACGAGCCGCCACGAAGCGGCGGAGAGGTTGGTGCGGTACATGCCCGCCACGGCCTCGGGCGGCGCCGGAACCTCGAGCACGATCTGCAGCGCATCACGGCTGCCTTGGCGCGAGATCATCCGGGCGGAGGCCGGAAGCGGGAGATTGGGAAATGCCTCCCCGAATTCCGGGAGATCCTCGGGCGGCGGCGGGGCGGGCTCGCAGGCGGTTGCCGCCAGCACCCCGGCGATCAGGGCCATGGGAATGAAGCGCATGGCGGGGACAGTAGCGGGGCCGATGGTTTGCCGCAAGGTGTGATCTCCCTTATGTTTCCGCACTTCGGTGGCGTCCCGCTCGACCCTCGCCACGCCCCCGCCCGAACGGCAGCCTGAAGGAGCTCGGCCATGGCCGGCCATAGCAAATGGAAGCAGATCAAGCGCAAGAAGGCGGTCACCGATGCCCGCCGCGCTTCGTCGTGGACCAAGGTCATCCGCGAGATCACCGTGGCGGCGAAGGCCGGCGGCGGGGATCCCGGCGGCAATCCCCGCCTGCGCACCGCCATCGATGCGGCCAAAGCGGTGAACATGCCCAACGAGAACATCGACCGGGCCATCAGGAAGGGCACGGGCGAGCTCGAGGGGAGCAGCTACGAGGAGCTGACCTACGAGGGATACGGCCCGGGCGGCGCCGCGATCTTCATCGAGGCCACCACCGACAATCCGACCCGGACGGTCGCCGAGATCCGGCATGCGTTCAGCCGGAACGCCGGCAACCTCGGGGCAACGGGCTCCGTCGGCTGGATGTTCGATCGCAAGGGCCAGATCTACCTCGACGCGGCGCGCTACGACGAAGACCGGACCCTCGAGATTGCGCTCGACGCGGGCGCCGAAGACTTCGCGCGGGAAGGAGACCAGTACGTCGTCTCGACCTCGCCGGCCACCTTCCACGCAGTGCAGGATGCGCTGCGCGCCGCCAGGCTCGAGATCGACTCGGCCGAGCTGGCCATGGTTCCGAAGAACACCGTGAAGGTCGAAGGGCAGGACGTGGACCGCATCATCCGCCTCGTCGAGGCTCTGGAGGAGCTCGACGATGTCTCGAAGGTCTTCTCCAACTTCGATATCGACGCCTCGCAGCTCGCCGAAGCGGAGGCCTGACCGCGACGATGAAGGTCCTCGGCATCGATCCGGGGACGGCGGTCCTGGGGTACGGCGTCGTGGAGTCCGCGGCCGGCCGCCCCGGCCGCCTCGTCGAGTGCGGCGTCGTCGAAACGCGGGCCGGTGACCGCCTGGCAACCCGCCTCCGCGTGATCCACGATGGCGTCACCGCGCTGATCGAGCGCCACCGGCCCGATGCGGTGGCCGTGGAAGCGTCGTTCCACGCGCGGAATGCGCGGACCACCATGGTGCTGGGCCATGCGCGCGGCGTGATCCTCCTCGCGGCCGAAGAGGCAGGGACGCCGATCGCCGAGTACTCCCCGGCATCGGTCAAGAAGGCCATCGCCGGCCGGGGCGCGGCCCTCAAGCCGCAGGTGGCGTACATGATACAGCAACTGCTCCGGCTGAAGGCTCCACCCGCCCCGGCGGATGCTTCGGACGGCATCGCGATCGCGCTCACGCACCTGCTGGCGAGCGGCGCGAAGGCACGGATCGCACGATGATCGCGAGTGTGCACGGCGTGATCGCGGGCCGGAGCGGCGACACCGCGGTCGTGATCGAGACCGACGGCGGCGTGGTTCAAGTTAGTCGTGCTAACATCAGTCTGATCATTGCGACACGAACAAAGGTTTC
>JBLNHD010000194.1:0-6657 GCA_050268825.1 Gemmatimonadota bacterium | reverse complement strand
ACGGTTCGGGTGCCGGACCTCGTCTGCCGCTACGGTGGCGACGAGTTCGCGATCGTCCTCCCCGAGACCGGTGGCGAGGGTGCCCGCACTTCGGTGGGGCGCATGCGCGCCCGGCTTGGCGCCCACCAGTTTCCCGGGCTCGAGGCAGGCGATCGGCCGCAGGTCACCGCGGGGATCGTGAGCTTCCCGCATCCGGCGGCGGAACGGGTCGACGACATGCTCGCGCTCGCCGAGGCGGCGTTGCTCCGGGCCAAGGGTCAGACGAGCGGACGGATCGGAATCGCGGAGTACGCCGGCGGCTGAGCGTCCCTATCGGCGCCGCAGCCATTCCGTCGGGTCCAGCGCCACCTCGTTGTCGCCCCGGATCTGGAACTGCAGGTGCGGCCCGTAGTCCGAGTTCTCCCCGCCGACTGCCCCGATGACCTGGCCGCGCGTGATGGTGTCCCCCCGTTTCACGGCCGCCGAGCGCAGCTGCATGTAAAGCGAATAGTACCCGTCGCCGTGCGCGACGATGACCGACAGCCCGTAGGTGCTGAGCCGCTCCACGAGCGCCACCGTTCCCGCCTCCACGGCGCGCACTCCCGTCCCCGCCGGCGCCGCGATCCCGATCCCGTTGTTGCGCACCACCCCGCCGCTGGGCAGCGTCTGCCGGCCGAACGGGAAGACGATGCGGCCATCGACCGGCCAGTCGAGCCGTCCGAGGCTCGCGGTGGTGATCGAGCCGCGCTCGGGGGCGGCGGCGCCGCCGGCATCGGCCGCGGCCCGCCGCGCGCGCTCCGCTTCCTCGAGCCGCGCGCGCTCGAGGGAGGCCAGCACGTTAGTGAGTCGTTCGGCATCGCGCTCGAGCTGCGCGAGGCGCCGCTCCGTTTCCCGGGCCGAGCGCTGCAGCGTGGCGAGGCGCCGGCTCCGCTGCTGCGCGAGCTGGCCGAAGCGGTCGAGCTCCTCTTCGCGCTCGGTCCGCGTGTTGTCGAGTTGCTCCTTGACCCGGACGATCTCCTGCCGCTGCTGACTCACGCGATGTGCCAGGCGCTCGACGTCCGTGACGAGCGCGCGGTCCTGCCGGCTGGTCAGGTAGAGGTATTTGTAGCGGCTGAGAAGGTCGCCGAACGACTCGGCGGCGAGGAGGACCTGGAAGGTATAGAGTGGACCGCGCTTGTAGATGTCCACCAGCCGGCGCTCCAGCACCGCCCGCCGCTCGGCGAGGTTGTCCTGTGCAAGGACGAGCTCGGTGGTGGAACGGTCCACCTGGCTCACGAGCCCGGAGATCTGCTGTTCGATCTCGTCCACGATCCGGCTGGTGGATTGCCGCTGGCGCTCCAGGTTGTCGAGCTCGTCCGCCACGTCGTGCGCCTGGCCCTGGAGCCGCTGCTGCTGGCGCGCGAGGCGCTCACGCTCGAGGCGGATCTCCTCCAGGCGCCGCCGGCTCTCCTGCAGCTCCTGCGCGGTGTTCTGCGCGAGCGCCGGTGCGGGCGCCGCGGCCAGGAGCAGGACCACGAGCCACGCGAGCCGTCTCACACCACCCGCCGGTCGAGCCGGCCGCCCACCGTGCGCAGGTGCCGGCCCACGCTCACCAGGCTCCCGAAGAGCCCGAGCATCACGCCGAAGAGCACGATCACGAACATGTGGTGCGGCCGGAAGAAGACGAGGCCGCCGAGCACCGACGTGTTGCTGCGGAACGTCATGTACCCGGCGTAGCAGAGCGCCAGCGCCAGGGCCCCGCCGAGGAAGCCCTTGAGCGCGCCCTCGAGGAGGAAGGGGCCGCGGATGAACCAGTTCGTGGCGCCCACGAGGCGCATGATGTGGATCTCGCGGGCGCGCTGCAGGAGCGTGAGCCGGATGGTGACGCCGATGATGACGATGGCCACCGCGGCGAAGACCCCGCCGATGACGAGGCCGAGGATGCCGGCCAGGTCGCGCAGGCCATCGAGCTGCTCGACCCAGTCGCGCCCGAAGCGCACGTCCTCGATGAAGGTGAACCCCCGCACGCGCTCCGCGATCGCCGCCGCGTGCTCCGCGTCGCGGAAGCCTTCGCGGAGGCGGATCTCGAGCGAGGCGGGCAGGGGGTTCACCTGGAGGTCGCGGTAGGCGTCGCGGAACTCGACCAGCTCCCGTCGCGCGCGGGCGAGCGCCTCGTCCTCGGTGACGTAGGTGACGGTCAGGACCTCGGGGAAGGTCGCGATGTCCTGGGAGGCGAGGGTGATCGTCTCGGGCGGCGTGCCGCGGAGCACGAACGCCACCACCTCCACCCGCTCCTCGAGGTCGCGCAGCGCCTCCCGGAGGTTGATGGCGATGAGGCCGAAGAGCCCCACCGTGAAGAGCGAAAAGGCGATCGTCGTGACCGACAGCGCGGAGAGCAGCGGCGCGCGCCGGAAGGAGAGGAGCGCCTCGCGGGTGAGGAGTCTCATCGCTCGTCGGCCGGCGCCTCGTCGGCGCTGTCGAAGACGACCGAGCCCTCGCGCATCTCGATGGTGCGGTAGGTGGTCTGCCGGACGAGGTCGAGGTCGTGCGTGGCCATGACCACGACGGTGCCCGACGTGTTGATGTCGCGCAGCAGCTGGAAGACGCCGCGCGTGGCGCGCTCGTCGAGGTTGCCCGTCGGCTCGTCGGCCAGGAGGATCGCGGGGTCGTTCACCAGCGCGCGCGCGATGGCCACGCGTTGCTGTTCGCCGCCGGAAAGCTCCCGCGGGTGGGCGCGCGCCTTGGCGGCGAGGCCGACCTGCGTGAGCACCCGCGTGACCCGCGCCGGGATCGTGTCCGCCCGTGCGCCCGTGACCTCGAGCGCAAAGGCGATGTTCTCGAAGGCCGTCCGGTCCTCGAGCAGCCGGAAGTCCTGGAAGACGATGCCGAGGCGGCGGCGCAGGCGCGGGATCTCGTCCGCCTTGAGCGCGTGCACCAGGTGGCCGCCGACGCGCACCTCACCCTGCGTCGGCCGCTCCTCCGCGTACAGCATGCGCAGCAGCGTCGACTTTCCCGCGCCCGAGTGGCCGGTGAGAAAGACGAACTCTCCCTTCGGGACGTGAAACGAGACGTCCTTGAGAGCGAGCGAGCCGTTCGGGAAGGTCTTGACGACGTGCGAGAGGCGAATCACGGGGGGAAGATAGTGGAGGGACGGGAAGGGGGGAAAGAGATGAATGTACGGATGGCATGAACACGGTTCGGAAGGTCGGAAGGTACGGATGCCTTCCGACCGTTGGACCGTCCGGCCTACTCCCCCAGGGCCTGCTCCAGGTCCCCGATGATGTCGTCCGCATCCTCGATCCCGCAGCTCAGCCGGACGAAGCCGTCCGGTATGCCGATGCGCGCGCGCCCTTCGGCGCCGAGGGATTTGTGGGAGGTGAGGCGCGGCTCCGAGATGAGGCTCTCGACGCCGGCCAGGCTCGGCGCGTGCGACACGAGCTTGAGCCGGCGGAGGAAGCGCTCCGTGGCTCGCACCCCGCCGCCCAGCTCGAGGCCGACCATCCCGCCGAACCCGCCGAGCGTGGCGCGCGCGAGCGCATGGTCCGGATGCGATTCGAGGCCCGGGTAGTGCACGCGCGAGATGCCCCGCTGCGCCTCCGCCCACCGCGCCACGGCCATCCCGTTGGCATTATGCCGCTCCATCCGGACGCCGAGCGTCCGGAGGCCGCGCTCCACGAGCCAGGCGGCATGCGGATCGATCGCCTGCCCCCAGAGGCGCATGAGCCGGGTGACTTCCTCGATGACCGACGCGGTGCCGGCCACCGCCCCCGCGATCACGTCGCTGTGGCCATTCAGGTACTTCGTCGCGCTCGTGATGACCACATCCGCGCCGTGCTCGAGCGGGCGGAAGTTGATCGGGCTCGCGAAGGTGGCGTCGACGAGCAGGGCGAGGCCGTGCTCGCGCGCGGCCTGGCCCACCGCCTCCACATCGAGCACGCGCATCACCGGGTTCGTGGGCGTCTCGATGAAGATCGCGCGCGTATTCCGCCGCACCGAGCCGCGCCAGTTCCTCGGCTGGTCCGGCTCGACGTACGTGACCTCGATCCCGAGGCGGCCCAGCTCCTCGTCGAAAAGCTTGCGCGTGCCGCCGTAGATCCAGGAGCTCGAGATCAGGTGATCGCCGGGCCGGAGCACTGCGAGGTGAGCCAGGGCCGTGGCGCCCATTCCGCTGGCCACGAAGAGCGCCTCCTCCGCGCCTTCGAGGAGCGCATACTTGCGCCCGAGCTCGACCTGGTTCGGATTGTTGCCGTACCGGGTGTAGAGCACCTCCTCGTCGCTGCCCACCGGACTCACGAAGGTGGCGCTCTGGGCGATGGCGGGAACGATCGGCGACCAGTCGGCCTGGCGCTGGGGAAGGCCGTGTATAGCGGTGGTGGACAGCCCGAAGCGGCGCTTCGTCACGGGACGGGAACCGGATGGAAGACGCCATCGAGGAAGCGGGCGAGCCGGAGCGAGGAGAGCGTCTCGAGGGCCGCGGCCGCGCGCTCGCGGGTCCACCCCCTCCGCTGCGCGAGCGTATCGGCGTCGGCGGCGCCCTCCTCGCAGACGGCGGAAAAGGCGGTGCGCGCGTCGGCGTCGGCGCAGCCGAGAAGGGCCGGGCGCCCCGCCCGTTCACCGAGCGCCGCGACCGCGAGCCGCCGATGATTCAGGACATGCTCGACGGCCTCGAGCTGCGGCTCGCTCAGTCCCTGGAGGACGACGAAGCGCCCCGACGCCGAGTGCTGCGCGAGTACCAGCTTGGCAATGACCTCGTCGGCGCAGCTGAAGTCGATGACCTCGACCTCCGCGAAATCGAGCAGCGCTGTCACGCATGTCGACTCCGCCAGCGCCTGCTCGATGCGCGAACGGATGGCCGCGCCGGTCGGGCGCGTGACGAGGCATCGATAGGGTGCGGAGACCGTCTCCCGCAGCAGCTGGTGGAGGCGGAAGGTCTCGATCATGCCGGCGCGTCCTTCGCGGGGATCGTGATCTGCACCTGGGCTCCCGGAAAGAAGGGGAGATGCTCGGCCAGCGGCGCATCGTCGTCCCAGGCGGGGACGATGGCCAGTCGGGCCGTGCCGCTGCGGATGGAGATCTTGCCGTTCCAGTGGTCCACGGAGCGCTTGATCGAGGCGATGCCCTGGCCGCGACCGGGATCGCGGAAGCGGCTCACGTTCTGGATGAGCCCCGCCTCGAGGGCGGCACCGTCTCCCCAGCGCTCGCCATAGCGCCGGGCATGCGCCGGTTCCAGCGAGCGGCGGAACCCGATGCCGCCGTCGCTCACGGCGATGACCACGACGCGCCGTCCGAGGCGGCGGCGCCAGGTGTACGCCTGTACGGCCACCCAACCCCCCGTGCCCGAGTGCTCCACAATATTCTGACATGCCTCCGAAAGCGCCATGCTGAAGCGCATCGTTTCGCTGGCGCGGATGTGGAGCTGGTCCTGAAGGATCTTCGCGGCGCGTTCGGGAACGTCGCCGACCACCTTGTGGACGTCGTCCATCGCGCGGATCGGGGTCACGTCGAGGAGCGTGTCGCTCGGCCCTTCGGCGGCCTTCGGGATCCGGCCATGGATCTCGAAGAAGTCCGCGGCATGGCGGAAGAACCCGGTCCGCGCCCAGTACCGCTTGACGTCGTCGTTGAGCGGCGCCGTGAAGAGCGGTCGCTCGGCCCCGGCCTCGCTCAGTGCCTGGGCGGCGGTGAGCATGCCGATGAGCCCGTACGGCGACGCCCACTGCGCCCCGCGCGCATCGAAGAGGAGCCGCTCGGTCGGCGGCCATTCACCGAACATCGCGGCGAACTGGTCGAAGGAGCGGTCGTCGAAGCTCGGCGGAATCTCGATGATGCGGGTCATGGCCTCACGAGCTCTCCCCGCAGGTGGTCGGCCAGCCCGGTGGCACCACGGAAGGCCGCATTCCGGCCCGCCATGCGGTTGGCGTGCCGCAGCGCGGTCTCGACCTCGTCGCCCGCCAGGAGCCGGCTGAAGGCGGCGGCGCCGAAGACGTCGCCGCAGCCGGTCGGGTCCACGGCGTCGACGAAGTCCGCTTCCACGCGGGCGCTGCGCACGGTACCCCCGCCGGCTGCTGCACGCTCCCGGATCCAGCTGAGCGCGTCGAATCCGGGGGCCTCGACGTAGGCGGCCCCCCGGGGGCCGAGCGTGACGACGAGCAGTCCGACGCCGGCCCCGAGCGCGTCCGCGGACAGCGCCAGCGGGTCGGGGGAAAGCTCCCGCATCTCGTCCTCGTTGAGCTGCACGACATCGAAGCAGCCGAACCAGGAGGGTGCGTCGGGCAGCGGGCGACGGACCCGCATGCCGTCGTGCTGCATGCCCAGGAAGAGGCTGTGCAGGTCGGCGTAGATCGGCCCGCGAAAGCCCTGGCGCAGGGCGGACGCCGTCCCGAGGCACATCTCGAATCCGGAGATGAAATTCACGTAGACGGCGTCGAGGTCCCGCACCATCGGGCCGAGCTCGCCCCAGTTCCACGACGGGACCCCGCCGGCCATCCGCTCGCACCGACGCTCGTCGCGGGCATAGCGGAGCACGACCCTGTTGTTCGGCGCATCGACCTCGAGCGGGCGTGCGCCGGGCGCGAGCCGGCGCAGGGAGCGGTAGAAGTCCGCGGCCGGCGCCGCGAGGTCGCGCCCCACCTTGATCAGCGGGACGATTTCCCACTCCTCGTCGAGGCTCGCGTCCAGTCCGGAAAGCGCGTACGCGATGCC
>JBLNHD010000193.1:0-5787 GCA_050268825.1 Gemmatimonadota bacterium | reverse complement strand
CGGTCGCGCGTCCTCCGGCACGAGCGGCGCGGCGAGCGGCGTCAGGCGGATGACGGCCGAGTCCACCTTGGGCGGCGGCTTGAACGCGCCGGCCGGCACGAGAAAGAGCTTCTCCACGCGTGCGACCGCCTGCACGCCCACCGAGAGCGCCCCGTACTCCCCCGATCCCGGTCCCGAGGCGATCCGCTCTGCCACTTCCTTCTGCACGAGGAACACGATGCGCGCGGGGAGCGGCGGCTCGAGCGCCTTGTCGATGAGCGGGGACGTGATGTTGTAGGGAATGTTTCCCGCAATGATGAGGCGAGCCGGATCGGGATGGCCGGCAGCGGCGTGCCAGTCGGTTTCGAGCGCGTCTGCTTCGAGGACGACGGCAGCGCCCGCCCGGGCCCGGAGGCCCGGAAGCACGTCGGGATCCTTTTCGATCGCCACGACCCGGCCGGCGCGCGCCAGCAGGGGCGCCGTGAGCCCCCCAGGCCCGGGACCGATCTCGAGGACGGTATCCTCCGGCCCTGCGAGCGTGGCGTCGGCAATGCGGGCCAGGAGCCGCGGGTCGAAGAGGAAATGCTGCCCGAGCCGCCGCTTCGGGCGCGCGCCGCTCACGAGTGCACAGTCAACGCAGTCGCAGGACCAGCAGCGTGCGGTCGTCGCCGCCCGCGCCCGCGAAGGCATGCACTTCATCCATCACCGCGGCGACGATGTCGTCCGGCGGCGACTCGCGCAGGCGCGACAAGGTCGCGAGAAGCCGTGCCTCTCCGAATGCCTCCCCCACCGGCGACCGCGCATCCACGAGCCCGTCGGTCCAGAGGCAGAGGAGATCGTCCGGCGCCCAGTCGATGAGCTCGCGCCGGATGCTTTCGCTCGTCGCGAGGCCGAGCGGCGGCGCCGTGGCCTCGAGCCGGGTCCGGCCGGCTGCATTGATCCGGAAGGCGTGCGGGTGGCCCGCGTTGGCGTAGCAGAGGCGCGCCGTCTTCGGATCGATCACGCCGTAGAAGACGGAGAGGTACATCTCGGTGCGCGCCAGCTCGCCGGCCAGGCTTTCGAGGAGCGCCGCGAGCGTCTCGTCGGGGGTGGAGGCGGCGCCTGCATGAATGCCGGCCGCGCTGAGCACGAGCGCCATCACGAGTGCCGCCGAGAAGCCGTGGGACGAGATGTCGCCGAGCATGACGCCGACCCGGCCGTGGCCGTGGCGGCTGAACGTGTAGAAGTCGCCGCCGACCCACTCGGCAGGCACGCACCGCGCGGCGACCACGGCGTCTCCATGGAGGACCGACGGCGACGGCAGCAGGCGGAGCTGCAGATCGGCGGCGAGCTCGAGCTCGCGCCGGAGTCGCTGCTGCTTGCGCTCCCGCCCTACGAGCCGCGCGTTCTCGATGGCCACGGCCACCATGTTCGCAATGGCCGTGACGAGCCGCCGGTCCGCCTCGGTGAAGCGGGCCCCGCTCTCGCGTTCCGTGAAGCTCAGCACGCCGACGCAGCGCGGCGGGGCGCCGGGGGCGGCGTACTGGATGGGGACGCTGAGGAACGGACCGCCCGAGTACACGCGCTCGGGGAACGGCGTCACGGCGTCCGCCGAGACTGCGTCGGGATCGTGCATGATGACGCACTGCTCGCGGAAGACGCGCGCGGCCACCGAGCGCAGGTCGTCCACCGGCACCGGCGGGACGTCCGCGGCGTTGAACCCCTCGGCTGCCACGTTGCGGAGCTCGTGGGCGCGCTCGTCGTACACCATGAGTGAGGCGCGGCGCGCGCCCACGACGGCGCTCACCTCGCTCACGATGCGCTCAGCGGCCACGCGGAGGCTCACCGTGCGGCCGAGGACCTCGCTCAGCGTGTAGAGGAGCTCGAGCTCCTTGCGGCGGGCCTCGAGCTCCTCGAGCGCGCTGTCGAGCCGGCTTACTGTCGGCGCAGCGTGATGCAGATCGAATTCCCCCGGGGGGTGAAGGACACGGAGTCCGCGAGATGCCGGATCAGGAAGAGGCCCCGCCCGTGCGCCTCCTGCAGCCGCGCGGGCGTCACCGGCTCGGGAATGGATTCCGGGTCGAAGCCGGGGCCTTCATCGGTGACGAAGAGCCGCACTTCCGTCGGCACGAGCACGGCGCGCACCTCGACACACTTGCCGGCGTCCTCGCAGTTGCCGCGCAGGATCGCATTGGCGAGCGCTTCCGCGAGCACCACCTGCAGCCGGAAGCGGAGGCGCTCGCTGGTGCGGGCACCGGTGGTGCAGTGGTACGTGAGCAGCGCGACTGCTTCCTCGATACAGTCGACGTCGCTCGGGAGGCGCACCGTCACGGCCGTGGCCGGCCCATCAGGTTCCTGGACCGGGGCGCGGCGGACGCAGAGGCGGAGCGTGGTCACGGCGCGTCCCGCTCAGAACGCCGCGAGCGCCTGCTCCGCGGAGTCGGAGATCGTGAAGAGGGTGTCGAGCTTGGTGAGCTCGAAGAGCGCGCGCAGGTCGTCGTTGAGGCCCGCGATGCGCAGCTCGCCGCCATGCTCGCGCACCTGCTTCGACATGGTGACGAGTGCGCCGAGGCCCGAGGAGTCGATGTACCCGGTGCCCGCGAAGTCGATGACGAAGCGGCGGTCGCCCGCGGCGAGGCGCCGGGTGACGAGGTCCTTGAGCTCGTGCCGGTTGCCGACGATGAGCTGCCCGTCCGCCCGCACCATCACCACGCCGTTCTGCCTGGTCTCGCTGAAGCCCATCACGTCACTCCTGGTGGGGCGTTGGATTCTCCCTGAAGGGCGACCATCGCCGCCACCTCGACAATATCATCGGCCGTCGCGCCGCGCGAGAGGTCCGACATCGGCTTCGGCAGGCCCTGCAGGATCGGCCCGAGCGCCACGGCGCCGCCGAGGTGCTGCACCAGCTTGTAGCCGATGTTCCCGGCGTCGAGATCCGGGAAGACCAGGACGTTCGCGCGGCCCGCCAGCGGCGAGCCCGGCGCCTTGCGTTCGCCGATCGCCGGCACCAGCGCCGCATCCGCCTGCAGCTCGCCGTCGGAGAGGATTCCAGGCGCGAGGGTCCGGAAGCGCGCGGCGGCCTCACGAACCCGGTCGACCTTGGCGCCCTGCGCGCTTCCGTGCGTGCAGAACGAGAGGAAGGCGACGCGCGGCGTATCGCCCACGAGGCGCACCCGGTCCCGCGCCGCCGAGAGCGCAATCTCGGCCAGCTGCTCCGCCGTCGGCTCGGGGACGACGGCACAATCGGTGAAGGTGAACACCCGCCCGTCGCCCACGATCATGTAGAAGGCCGAGCTGACGACGCTCACGCCGGGGGCCGTCCCGAGCGACCAGAGCGCCGCGCGGATGACCTCGGCCGTGGTGCGGACCGCCCCGGCGACGCACCCGTCCGCCTCACCGAACGCGACGAGCGCGGCGCCGAAGTTGAGCGGATCGGAGGCGAGGTCCAGTGCATGGACGCCGTCGTGCACGCGGTCGGGGCGGCGGCTGCGGAGGAATTCCGCGACGCGCGGGAGTCGCGAGTCCTTCCCCGGGTCGACGCCGCCGAGACCGAGCAGGATCGGCTCGACGATGCGCTCCGCGCGGAGGCGTTCGGCGGCCGCCTGGACGCGGGGGTCCTCGCCTTCCGCGAAGACGATCCGCGCCCGCCGTCCGTGCGCCCGCTCCAGCAGGTCCGCGCGGAAGCTCATCGCCCGAACCGGCGGGAGAGTGCGGCGGCGACTTCCGGATGCACGATGGATGCGACGTCCCCACCGTAGCGCGCCACCTCGCGGACGAGGCTCGAGCTCAGATAGGTGAGATCCACCGCCGGCACGAGGAACACCGTCTCGACCGACTGGTTGAGCTGCCGGTTCATGAGCGCCATCTGGAATTCGTAGTCGAAATCGCTCACCGCGCGGAGCCCGCGGACCACCATCGTGGCGCCGCGCTCGCGCGCAAAGTCCACCAGCAGGCCGTCGAACGTCTCGTAGCTGATCCGCGCGTCGGTGCCGATCGAGCGCCGCAGGAGGTCGAGCCGCTCCTCGACCGTGAAGAGGGGCTGCTTGGACGAGTTCCGCGCCACCGCGACGATCAGGTGGTCGCAAAGCGCGAGACTCCGGCGAATCAGGTCCTCGTGGCCCCGGGTCGGCGGATCGAACGAGCCCGGATAGAGCGCGATGCGCGTCATGCGGCGTGGAAGAAGGTGATGGCCGTGTCTCCGTAGCGGCGGGTTTCGCCGCCCGGGAGGTCGAGGCCGGCGCGGTGCTCGATCGAAAGAATGCGCGCGAACGGCGCCCGATGGAAGTGCGCGGCGAGCCGCGTCGCGTAATCGATCGTATACGGGGGATCCGCGAAGGCGACGTCGAACGCCCCGGCCGGGAGCGCCGCGATGAAGCGCTCCGCGTCTGCGCGATGCACGCGCGCCCGATCGCCCGCGCCGAGCGCCTCGATGTTGGCGACCAGCGTGGCGAGCGACGCCCGGTGCATCTCCACGAAGTCCGCCGACGCGGCACCGCGCGAGAGCGCCTCGAGCCCGAGCGCGCCGCTTCCGGCGAAGAGGTCGAGCACGCGCGCGCCGGGGAGATCGTCGGCCAGGATGCTCATCCAGGCCTCGCGCACCCGATCGGAGGTCGGTCGGACGCGCGCATCGCGCGGCGCGGCGATCCGGCGCCCGCCGTATACGCCGGCTACGATCCTCATCCGTCCCGGCAGGGCGACAGCGCGACGAGCCGGGCCTGCAGCGAGGTCGTGCCGTTGAAGACATTCTGCTCGACCCGGAAGGCGGCATCGAGGCGGCCGCTTGCCTCGGCCAGCCAGGGGACGCGATCAGCCCACTGGAAGCCGATGGCGCCGAGCCGTCCGCGGCCGTCGTCGAGCACGCCCTTCAGATGATTGGCGCCGACGCGAGCATGCCCGAGCAGTCGGGCGCCGCGCACGCCGAACACCGGTCCGGGGTTGCCCGTCCCGCACGGTTCGAGATAGCGGCAGAGCCGCTCGAAATCGGGCGTGACCTCTTCGAGGCTCACGACGAGATCCACGCGCTGCTCCGGTCCGAGGTCGTCCGGCGCAAGGCGAGCGCGTGCGGCGCCGGCGAAGCGCTCGCGGAACTCGTCGAGGTGCTCGCGCCGGATGGTGAGGCCGGCCGCCATCCGGTGGCCGCCGTAGCGCTCGAGGAGGTCGGCGCAGTCGCCGAGGCCCTCGTGCAGGTCGAACCGCGAGATGCTCCGGCCCGAGCCCTTCCCGATGCCGCCGTCGAACGCGATGAGAAAGGTCGGCCGGCCGTAGCGCTCGACGATGCGGGAGGCGACGATGCCGACCACCCCCGGGTGCCAGCCCTCTCCGCTCAGGACCAGGCCGGGATACTGCGCGGGATCCGCGTACTGCTCGACCTGGGCGAGTGCGTCCTCCAGCATCCGCTGGTCGAGCGATTGCCGCTGCCCGTTCAGCTCGTCGAGGCGCTGCGCGAGGTGGGCGGCCTCGGTCCGGTCGTCGGTGAGGAGGAGGCGCACGCCATCGCCGGCATCGCCGATCCGGCCGGCGGCATTGAGCCGGGGGCCCAGGATGAATCCGAGCTGCCCGGCGCGGAGGTCCCGACCCGTCAGTCCGCAGCACTCCACGAGCGCGCGGATGCCCGGCCAGCGGCTGTCCGACAGGAGGCGAAGCCCGTGCTTGACGAGAATCCGGTTCTCCCCGACGAGCGGAACGACGTCGGCCACCGTGGCCAGCGCGACGTAGTCGAGCAGATGCAGGTGGAGGCTGGCCGGCAGGTAGAGTGCGGGGACGAGCGCCTGGACGAGCTTGAAGGCGATGCCGGTGCCGCAGAGGGCAGTGAGACCGGACGTGTCTCCC